>NZ_JBSGET010000056.1:0-47070 GCF_053603035.1 Kitasatospora sp. NPDC004272
CGCCCGAGAGATCTACCAGGTCCTGACCACACCCAGCACCACACCAATCACCGCCGAGCAGCTCACCACCGCTGCTTGACATCCATAAGAGCATCCCCGGGGCCGGGGCGGGTGACCGGCTTGGCCGGGGCGGGTGACCGGCTTGGCCGAGCCGGTCACCTAGGCTATCTTGGCTCAAGCCTAGGACTCCTAGGATTGAGCGGAGACGGGAGGGACCATGAAGGAGTTGACCGAACCGGCGATCCGGGCATCGTTCGTCAACTGCACCAAGGGCGAGGCGGGGCGGCTCGCGCTGCCCCGGCGGCTGTCCGAACTGCCGTGGGAGGAACTGGACTTCCTCGGCTGGCGGGACCCGGGCGCGCCCGACCGGGGGTACCTGGTGGCCGAGCACGGCGGACGGCTGGTCGGGGTGGCGCTGCGGCGGGCGCAGCGGGCCGGGGCGGGGGCCCGGCAGGGGGCGATGTGCTCGATCTGCCTGACGGTGCACGCGGCGTCCGGGGTGGCGCTGCTGACGGCGCGGAAGGCGGGGCGGGGCTCCGGCGAGGAGTACGCCTCGGCGGGCGAGTACTTCTGCGGCGACCTGGCGTGCTCGCTGTACGTGCGGGGCCGCAAGCGGGCCTCGACCGGCGGGGCGCGGATGCGGGAGAGCCTGGGCGCCGCGGAGAAGGTCGCCCGGACCAGGGCGAACCTGGCGGCGTTCCTGACCCGGGTGCTGGGGCCGTGAGCGGGGCGGCGACGCGGACCGCCGGGGCGGGCGCGGAGGAGGCGACCCGGCCGCCGGGGCTGGACGGGCCGCTGGTGCGGGCCGCGCTGGTGCTCGCGCTGGGGGCGTTCGTCGCGCTGCTGGACACCACCGTGGTGGGCGTGGCGCTGCACGGGTTGGGCCTGCGCTTCGGGGCCGGTCCGGCCGCGGTGCAGTGGGTGGCGACGGCGTACCTGCTGGCGATGTCGGCGGTGATCCCGGCGACCGACTGGGCGGCGCGGCGGTTCGGGGCGGCGGCCTGCTGGACGGGCTCGCTGGCGGTGTTCCTGGCCGGGTCGGTGCTGTGCGGCGCGGCCTGGTCGCTGGGGTCGCTGGTGGCGTTCCGGGCGGTGCAGGGGCTCGGGGCGGGCATGCTGTTCCCGCTGATGCGGATCCTGGTGGTGCAGGTGGCCGGGCCGCAGCGGATGGGCCGGACGATGTCGCTGATCGCGGTGCCGGTCCTGCTCGCGCCGGTCGCCGGGCCGGTGCTCGGCGGGGCGGTGCTGCAGGGCCTGTCCTGGCGCTGGGTGTTCCTGCTGAACGTGCCGGTCTGCCTGCTGGTCGTGGTGCTCTCGCCGCTGCTGCTGCCGAACGTCCGGGGCCCGCGGCCGGAGCGGCTGGACGCGGTCGGGCTGGTCACGGTGGGCGCCGGGCTGGCGGCCGGGGTGCTCGGCCTCGGCCGGCTGGGCGCGGACGGGCCGGTGGCCGGGGCGCTGCTGCCGCTACTGGCCGCGGCGGCGCTGCTGATCTGGCACGGGGTGCGGGCGCGGCGGCGGCCGGCCGGGGCGGTGATCGACTTCGGGCTGTTCCGGGACCGCGCCTTCTCGGCCTCCACCGCGGTCGGCCTGCTCAACAGCCTCGGCCTGTACGGGGCGGTGGTCCTGGTGCCGCTGTTCTTCCAACGGGCGGGCGGCTACGACCCGTTGGCGGCCGGGACGATCATGGTCGCGCAGGGCGCGGGCGCGGGTGTCGCGGTGCTGCTGGTCGGCCGGGTGGTCGACGCCCGGAGCAACCCGCGGGCCCTGGTGCTGGCCGGGCTGGCGCTGGTGGCGGCCGCGCTGCTGGCGTTCGCGACGGCCGGGCGGGCCGAGCCGGGGCCGCTGCTGCTCGGGGCGCTGTTCGTCCAGGGCGTCGGGCTGGCGCTGGCCGCCGCGCCGGTGATGGTGACGCTCTACCACTCGCTGCCGCCGGCGGCGGTGGCCGCCGCGACCACCGCGAACGCGGTGTCGCAGCAGTTGGGGGCGGCGATCGGCACCACCGTGGTCGGGCTGCTGGTGCGGCACGCGGCGGTCGGGGCGGCGGGTGAGGGGGCGTTCCGCGCGGCGTTCTGGGGGGCGCTGGGGTTCGTGGTGCTGACGGCCGTGCCGGCGGCGTTCCTGCCGGCGGGGCGGAAGGAGGGGTGAGGGAGCGGGGCCCCGGGGGGTGAGAAGCACCCGGCCCCGACCTTCGATGGGCTCCGGCCGCCGGCAGCACGGACCCGCCGTTCCCCGGGCCCCTGATCGCGCCCCCGGTCAGGCGGGCCAGGTGTCGAGGAGGTGGTGGAGGCCGGTGACGATGCGCTGCCAGGAGTCGGCGGCCGTGCGGGGGTGGTTGAACCCGCCGGCCGCCTCGATGCTGATGAAGCCGTGGAAGGTGCTGCGCAGCAGGCGGGCGGCGTCGGTGCGGGCGGGTTCTTCCAGGCGGTAGTGGCGCAGCACCGCGTAGGTGAGTTCGATGCTCCGGGCGAGGACCTCGGTGTCGGCGAAGTCGGCCGGGTCGAGCGGGAGTTGGGTGGCGGCGTAGCGGCCGGGGTGGGTCAGGGCGTAGTCGCGGTAGGCGTCGGCGAAGGCGGCGAGGGCCTGGGCGCCGGAGCGGCCGGCGATGGCGGCGGCGAGGGTCTGGTTCATCTCGTCGGAGGCCAGCAGGGCGACCCGGGTCCGGATCTCCCGCAGGTTCTTGACGTGCGAGTAGAAGCTGGCGTCCTTGACGCCGAACTGCCGGGCCAGGGCGGAGACGGTGACCTTCTCGATGCCGACCCGGTCGGCGAGTTCGGCGGCGGCGCGGGTGATGCGGTCGACCGTCAGCCCTGCGTGCGCTGCCATGTTCCTCGTCCCGTGGGTGGCCCTCCGTGCGGATTGCGAGTTTATCGGGGCGGGAGTGCGACTTTTCGCGGCGGTGGCGCGTGGATGAGGGAGCCGGACGCACCGAGGGGGCCGGCCGGAAGATCGGCTGATACCCCGTCAAATGGTAATGTCCATGGCAAAACGGGGGCGTGACCGACGCGTGCCCCGGTCCGTTCCCGCACCCTGGAGCACCCTTGCCCGGACGCACGTCCCGCCACCGCATGTTCCGCCGCAGCCTGCCGTTCGCGGCCGCGGCCCTGGCCACCTCCCTGCTCGCCGGCTCGGCCCAGGCCGACGACCCGGCCCCGGCCGACGCCACCCTGACCGCCGACCTCGACGCCCTGCTGGCGGACGCCCGGCTGGCCAACGCCCAGACCGGCATCGAGGTGCTGGACGCCGGCACCGGCCAGGTGGTGTACGCCCGGCAGCCGCAGGCGCTGCTCACCCCGGCGTCCACCCTCAAGACGGTGACCTCGGCCGCGGCGCTGGACCTGCTCGGGGCGGACTACCGGTTCACCACCGAGGTGCGCACCTCCGGCAAGCGGTACGGCGGCACGGTGGTCGGCGACCTGGTGCTGCGCGGCGGCGGCGACCCGACCCTGCTGGCCACCGACCTCGACGACCTGGCCGCGCGGGTCGCCGCGTCCGGGATCACCAGCGTCACCGGCCGGGTGCTGGCCGACGGCACCCGGTACGACGCGACGCCGCTCGGGCCGGGCTGGGCCTGGGACGACGAGGCGTACTCGTACAGCCCGCAGATATCCGGGCTCACCGTCGCCAACGACCCCGAGTACCTGATGGACACCGTGCAGGTGACGATCGCGCCGGGCGCGGCCGGGGAGGCCGCGAAGGTCACCCTGAACCCGGCCGAGGCGCCGATGACGTTCTCCGGGAAGGTCGCCACCGGGGCGGCCGGCAGCGCGACCACCGCCGACGCCGAACGGCGGCGCGGCAACAACGAGTTGCTGCTGTCGGGGAGCATCGCGGCGGGGTCCGCGCCGGTCACCGCGTGGGCGACGGTCGAGGACCCGTCGGTGTACGCGGGCAAGGTGTTCGCGGGCGCGCTGGCCCGGCACGGCGTGAGCGTGCAGCGGGGCGTGCAGGCCGCGGGCGGGGCCGAGGACTCGCAGCCGCTGGCCTCGCACCAGTCGCAGACGCTGGCGCAGTTGATCGTCCCGATGCTCAAGATCAGCAACAACGGCATGGCCGAGCACCTGACCAAGGAGATCGGCAAGGTCAAGGGCGGCCGCGGTGACTGGGCCACCGGCGTCGCCCAGGTGCAGGGCTTCCTGAAGGCCAACGGCCTGGGCACCCCCGCCGGGCGGCAGGTCGACGGGTCCGGCCTGTCCCGCTACGACCTGATCACCCCCGCCAAGATGGCCGGCCTGCTCGAACTCGCCCAGGGCAAGCCCTGGTTCGGCGCCTGGTACAACGCGCTGCCGGTGGCCGGCAACCCGGACCGGATGGTCGGCGGCACGCTGGCCGCCCGGATGCGCGGCACCAAGGCCGAGAACAACGTGCACGCCAAGAGCGGTTCGATGGGCGGCGTCGACAACCTGGTCGGCTACGCCACCGCCCCGGACGGCCGCCGGCTGGTCTTCGCCGTGCTGATCAACGACTACGCGGGCACCAGCCCCCGCCCGGTGCTGGACGCGATCGCCGTCCGCCTGGCCACCGGCCCCGCCGCCACCACCGCCGGCACCGCCCAGCAGCGGGCCAAGTCGCTGACCGCCCCCGCCGCGGGCGCCCCCGAGGACGCCTACACCGGCACCCGCTGGGAGGACTGCGAAGCCGTCTCGCACTGCTGACCCCCGCTCCCGTCCGGCCCCGCTCCCACCACGGGCCCCGTCGCACCGCGCCGGGGCCCGTCGGCGTTTGCGAACGCTGCGGATTTAATGGAGCCGTCATCAATCAAACGGTTGATTGATGCAGGTGGCGCGCGTACGCTCCCCGCCATGACCGAGCCACCACCCCCGTCCCCCGCCCCGAGCCAGGCCGAGCTGAGCCGGGAGCGGATCGTCGCGGCCGCCACCGAACTGTTCGCCGAGCACGGCTACGACGGCACCACCACCCGGACCATCGCGGCTGCCGCCGGGCTGAACGTCGCCACCGTGGCGTACCACGTGGGCGGGAAGGCGGACCTGTACCGGGAGGTGATGCGGCGCGCGCACGAGGCCGAACTGGCGGCGGTGGGAGGGGCGTTGCGGGACTTCGGGGCGCGGGCGGCCGCGGACCCGGCGGGGGCGGCCGTCGCCTTCGCCGACCGGTACCTGGACTTCTGCCTGGAGCGGCCGGACGTCCCCGCGCTGTGGATGCGCCGCTGGCTGGCGGACGCCGCCGAGTTCGCCGGGCTGGAGGAGGAGTACACCCGGCCGCTGCTGGAGTCGGTGCGCGACGCGCTGGCCGCCGCACTGCCCGAAGTGCCGCCGGAGCGGGCCGAGTTGGCGGTGTGGACGGTGCTGTGGACGGTGCACGGCTTCTGCCGGTCGATGATCCGCGGCCAGGTGCCGCGGTTCCGGGAGCACCTGCACGGCCTGGTGCTGCGCGAGCTGGGCCTCGGGGGCGAGCGGTGAGCGGCGGCGGCAGAGGCGGCGGCATAGGCGGCGACACCGACGGCATAGGCGGCGGCACCGGCAGCACGGACGGTACGGACGGTACGGGCGGTACGGGCAGCACGGGCAGCATGGGCCGGCGGCAGCTCGCCGGGTACGCGCTCGGCTCGGTCGGGACGGGCATCCACTCGACCGTCCCCGGCCTGCTGCTGCTGTACTTCATGACCGACGCGCTGGGCGTGCCCGCCGGGGTCGCGGGCCTGGTCGTGGCGCTGCCCAAGGCGTGGGACGCGCTGTTCAACCCGACCGTGGGCGCCGCCAGCGACCGGGAGGCGCTGCGCACCGGCCGCCGCACCCGGATCCTGCTGGCCGGGGCGCTGGCCCTGCCGGTGGCCTTCGCCGCGATGTTCCTCTCCCCGCTGACCGGCTCCGGCGCGGCCGCCTGGGTCGCGGTCACCTTCGTGCTGGCCTCCAGCGCCTTCGCGCTGTTCCAGGTCCCGTACGTGGCGCTGCCCGCCGAGATGTCGGACCGGCCCGGGGAGCGCACCCGGATCATGGTGTGGCGGATCGTCTGCCTGACCGTCGGCATCCTGGTCGCGGGCGGGCTGGCCCCGGCCGTGGTGTCGCTGGCCGGGGACGGGCGGCGCGGGTACGCGGTGATGGGCGCCGTGGTCGCCGTCCTGCTGCTGGCGACACTGCTGGTGCCCGCGCTGGGCTCGCGCCGGGTGCCCGCCCGGCCCGGTCCGGAGCCGCTCGGGCTGCGGGCGGCGCTGCGCACCGCGCGCGGCAACCGGGCGTTCTTCGCGCTGCTGGGCGCGTTCGTGCTGCAGGCCGCCGCGGTGGCGATCATGCTGGCGGCCGCCCCGTACACCGCCACCTACTGGCTGGGCGGCTACGGCCTGACCTCGGTGCTGTTCGTCTGCCTGGTCGCGCCGAGCGCCGTCGCCGTCCCGCTGTGGGGCCGGGCCGCCGCCCGGTGGGGGCGGCTGCGCTGCCTGGGCGCGGCGACCGTGCTGTTCGTGCTGGCCTCGGCCGCGCTGTGGCCCGCCGCCGGGACGGGGGCGGCGCGGGTCGCCGCCACGCTGGTGCTGTGCGCGCTGCTGGGCGTGGCGTACGCGGCGCTGCAGGTGCTGCCGCTGTCGCTGCTGCCGGACACCGTGCACGCGGACGCGGCCCGTACCGGGCGGCTGCAGTCCGGGGCGTTCACCGGGCTGTGGACGGCGGGCGAGACCGCCGGACTGGCCGCCGGGCCCGGGCTGTTCTCGCTGGCGCTGGCCGCCGCCGGGTTCGCCTCCTCCACCACCGACCACCCCGTCGCGCAGACCGCCACCGCCCGGGCGGGCGTCCTGCTCGGATTCAGCCTCGTCCCGGCCCTGCTGATGCTGGCCTCGCTGCCCGCGCTGCGCGCGTACGGGCGCCGCCGGGCCGCCACCCCCGCCGTTCGGGCCGCCACCCCCGCCGTTGTCGTCGACTCACCCGCTGGAGAAATCTCATGACGGACCGCCAGACCGGTCTCCCGGACGCCGGCCGCCCCGCCGAGGACCTGCTCGCCGAACTGCGCGCCCTCACCGCCGCCGACCTGCCCACCCGCGGCGGGCGCACCACCGCCTACACCTACGACGCCGGGCGGCCCGAGGTGCGGGCCGCCGCCGAGGGCGCCTACCTGGCCATGCTGGAGGTCAACGGCCTCGACCCGACGGCCTTCCCGAGCATCGTCGCGCTGGAGCGCCAGGTGGTCGGCGCGGTCGCCGCCCGGCTCGGCGGGGACGAGCGCACCCCCGGCATCTTCACCAGCGGCGGCACCGAGTCGATCCTGCTCGCGGTGAAGGCCGCCCGGGACGCCCGGCCCGAGGTCGCCGAGCCCGAGATCGTGGTGCCCGCGACGGCGCACGCCGCGTTCTTCAAGGCCGGGACGTACCTGAAGGTCAAGGTCGTCGCGGTGCCGGTCGACCCGGAGACCTTCCGGGCCGTCCCGGCGGCGATGGCCGCGGCCTGCACCGAGCGGACCGTCCTGGTGGTCGCCTCCGCGCCCTCGTACGCGCACGGCGTGGTCGACCCGGTCGCGGCGATCGCCGCGGCCGCCGCCGAGCGCGGCCTGCCCTGCCACGTGGACGCCTGCGTGGGCGGCTGGCTGCTGCCCTGGCTCGCCGAGGCCGGGGCCGAGGTCCCGCCGTTCGACCTGTCGGTGCCCGGCGTCACCTCGCTCTCCTGCGACCTGCACAAGTTCGGGTACGCGCCCAAGGGGGCGTCCGTGCTGCTCTTCCGCGACCAGCCGATGCGGCTCGCCGCGTACTTCGCCTGCGCCCAGTGGCCCGGCTACCCGGTGGTCAACTCCACCGTCCAGAGCAGCAAGGGCGCCGGCCCGCTGGCCGGTGCCTGGGCCACCCTGCAGGCCCTCGGGGCCGACGGTTACCGGGAGTTGGGGCGCGCGGCGCTCGACGCCACCCGGCGGCTGGTCGCGGGCGTCGGGGCCGTCGACGGCCTGCGGGTGCTCGGCACGCCGGACGCGACGCTGGTCGCCATCGGCACCGAGGGCGACGACCCCGTCGACCTGTGGGAGCTCGCCGACGAGTCCCGCGCCCGCGGCTTCTTCCTCCAGCCCCAGCTGAGCGTCGACGGCCTGCCCGCCAGCCTGCACGTCACGCTCACCGGCGTCAGCGGGCACGGCGTGGACGCGCTGCTCGACGCCCTGCGCGAGAGCGTCGCCGCGGTCCGCGCCCGCGGGCCGGTCGCCCCGCCCACCGAGATCCTCGCCCTGCTCGACGGGCTCGACTTCACCACCCTGGACGACGCGACCTTCGCCGCCCTCCTGCCCGCCACCGGCCTCGACCTCTCCCCCGAGGCCGCCACCCGGATGGCCGGCGTCAACCGCCTGCTGAACGCGCTGCCCCCGCACCTGCGCGACCAGTTGGCGACGCGGTTCCTGTCGGCGCTGTACTCCCCCTACCTGGACGCGTGACCAGGGGCCGGCCGAGAACGGCGGGGCCGTGCCGCTGCGTGTCCTTGGACAGAACCGGAAGCCGATGCGCGCTCCGGCAGTGCACCGTCAGCAGACCGGGCCTCGCCGTTCCCCGAGCCCCTGTATGCACGCTTGTATGCACGCTCTGCCGAGCCCCTGTACGTGCGCGCCCTACTTGAGCAGGGCCGCGAGTCCGTCCGCGATGCGCTGGAGGCCGAATTCGAAGCGGGTGTCCATGTCGGGGTCGGTGAGGTGCTCGGCGAGGGCGACCAGGTTGGGGTGGGTCTCGGCGGGGAGGGCGCGGAAGGTCTCGCCGGCGGCGCGGGAGACCTGGCCGCGGCTCGCGCCGGCCGCTTCGGCGGCGGAGAGCGGGGACTGCTCCTGCAGGACGAAGCCCTGGACGTAGGCGGAGAGCAGGTAGGAGGCCATCGCGGCGTCGGCGTCGGCGAAGCCGGCCCCGCGCAGGCGGTCGAGTTGGTCCTCCAGGACGGCGAGGACGCGGGGGCCGGTGGTGAGGCGTCCGGCGACGACCTTGGCGGCGTCGCGCTTGGCCAGCAGCAGGGCGCGGTAGCGGCGCCCGTACTCCAGGTACTGCTCGCGCCAGTCGCCGGTGCGGAGCGGGATCTCGGCGTCGGCGATGATCGCGTCGCCGAGCAGGTCGAGGAGTTCCTCCTTGTTGCGGACGTGCCAGTAGAGCGAGGGGGCCTGCACGCCGACCTCGGTGGCGACCTTGCGCATGGAGAGCCCGGCGAGTCCTTCGCGTTCGAGGACGGCCAGGGCGGCGGCGGCGATGTGCTCGCGGGTGAGGGTGCGCGAGGGGGGCTGGGCCACGGGTGCTCCTCGGGGCGGCGGACTCGGTTTCGCGCTTGCAATCTAACACCGTTAGGGCGATGCTGGGTGCGCAATCGCGCCCCCTAACACCGTTAGGGGACTGCTCGGCACGCCCGGAGGGAAGCAATGGACGGCACCAGGAGCGCCCGGTACAAGTGGCGGGCGCTCGCCACGCTCTGCGTCACGATGTTCATGGCGATGCTGGACAACGTCATCGTCAACCTCGCCCTCCCCCGGATCGGCCGGGACCTGGACGCGGGCATCAGCGGCCTGCAGTGGGTCGCCGAGGGCTACAGCCTGCTGTACGCGGCGCTGCTGCTGACCGGCGGCACGCTCGGCGACCGGTACGGCCGCACCCGGGTGTACCGGATCGGGCTGGCGCTGTTCACCCTGGGCTCGGCCGCGGCCGCGCTGGCCGGCGGGACGGGGGCGCTGGTCGCGGCCCGGATGCTGCAGGGGGTGGGCGCGGCGCTGCTGACGCCGGGCAGCCTGGCGATCCTGCGGCACGTGTTCACGGACGAGAAGGAGCGGGCCCGGGCGATCGGCCTGTGGTCGGGCGTCTCGGCGCTGGGCCTGTCGGTGGGGCCGGTGCTCGGCGGCCCGCTGGTGGACGCGTTCGGCTGGGCCAGCGTGTTCTGGATCAACGTCCCGATCGGGATGCTCGCCCTGGTGCTGACCTACCGCGTCCTGCCGGTGGTCGCGCCGCGCGAGCGGCGGGTGGACCTGCCGGGCCTGCTGCTGTCCGCGGGCGGCCTGGGCGCGCTGGTGTACGGGCTGGTCGAGGGCCCGGGCCGGGGCTGGACGGACGCCCGGGTGCTGGCCTGCGGGGCGGTCGCGGCCGTCCTGCTGGCGCTCTTCGCGCTGGTCGAACTGCGGGTCGCGGAACCGATGCTGGAGCTGCGGATGTTCGGCGACCGGGTGCTCGCGGGGGCGATGCTGAGCGGGCTGATGGTGAGCTTCGGCATGTTCGGCGCCCTGTTCTTCCTGCCGCTGATGCTGCAGGGCGTGATGCACTGGGCGCCGACCGACGCCGGGTACGCGGGGCTGCCGATGAGCGGCGTGATCGTCCTCGCGGCCCCGCTGTCGGGCCGGCTGACCGGCCGGCACGGCCCGCGCACGCCGCTGGTGCTGGGCATCGCGCTGTGCGCGGCGGGCCTCGGCGGGCTGTCGCTGTACTCGGGGCAGGCGCACTACTGGTCGTACGCGTGGACGCTGGTGCTGCTCGGCTTCGGCATGGGCCTGACCTTCACCCCGGTGTCGATCGCGGTGCTGCACCGGGTCGCCCCGGAGCGCACCGGGACGGCCTCCGCCACCATCAACACGCTGCGCGAACTCGGCGGCGTCCTGGGCATCGCGGTCCTCGGCGCCGTACTGACCGGACGGCTGACGAGCGCACTGGCCGACTCCCTGCACCGGCAGGGCCTGTCGGCCGACGGCGTGCCGCACGCGGTCTCCGCCCTCACCGGCCACGCCGCCCCGGCCGCCGCCCCCGCCCCGGCGCCCGTCCTGGCCGCCGTCGACACCGCGTTCGTCGACGCCCTGCACCTCGCCCTGCGCTGCGGCTCCGCGACCCTCGCCGCCACCGCCGTCCTGGTCGCCCTGCTCCTGCGCAGTGGCCCCGCCAAGGGCTCGGGGAACGGCGGGTCCGAGCTGCTGACGGCCGGATCCCCTCGGAGGTCCGTGCTGCTGCGCGCAGGGACAGGAACCGGAAGCGGCGGCGCGCAACGGCAGTGAACCTCCCGCAGCCACGACCCCGCCGTTCCCCGAGCCCCTGAACGCACATCCTGGTGCCGGATCGGGTGACGCGGGCGGCGGGAGCGGCGTTCGCCCGATCCGGTGGCGGAACGGCCGGCGAAGGGCGGGCGACGGGGCGGTCCCGGGGGTGCGGATGTGGTGAACCGGAGCGGGCGCGGGCTGCGCATTCGCTAGCATGGCCCGCTCAAGTGGTCGGACCGACACCGGTGTTGGGGGATGGCGTGCTGAGCGTGGGGCCGGACGGCGGCGGGGGCGGCGGAGGTGGCGGCGGGTTCCGGGTGGAGCCGGACGAACTGGACGGGGCGGCGCAGACCGCGGGCAGCGTCGCCGAGCAGGTGCCGGGCGGGACTTCGCGGGTGCTGGGCGCCTCCGACGAGGCCGAGGCCGGGCTGCGCGGCTGGAGCACCGGCGGCGAACTGGACGCCTGCACCGACCAGTGGAAGCGGCTGCTGGACGAACTCTCCGCCGAGATGGACCGGCAGGGCGACAACCTGCGGCGCACCGCGGCGAACTACCGGCGCGCCGAGCAGGACGCGGCCGCCGGGCTGACGGGGCGGTGAGCATGGACGTCCCCACCCTCCGCGACGCGGACCCGGACCGGCTGTTCACCGCCGCCGACGCGTACGCCTCGCTGGCCGCCGAGTTCTCCGGCCACGCGGACACCTGGCGCGGCGGCGTCGACGGCCGGGTGAGCGCCTCCGGCTGGACCGGCACCGCGGCCGACGGGGCCCGGCAGTCGCTGGCCCGGACCACCGGCAAGCTCACCGCCGCCCACCTGGAACTGGCCCGGATCGCCCCCGTGCTGCGGGAGGGCGCCGAGGCGTTCCTGCTGGCCCGCTCCAAGCTGCGGGCCGCGCTCGCCGACGCCGCCGCGCACGGCTTCACGGTGGCCGACGACGGCGGGGTCTCCTGGCCGCCGCCCACCGCCGCCGAACGCCACGACCCCGACGCGCCGGACCGCTCCCGGCAGGGCACCGAACTGCGCGACCGGATCGCCGACGCCCTCACCGAGGCCGCGCACGCCGACCAGGTCACCGCGCGGCGCCTGCGCCAGTACACCGAGGACGCCCGCACCGGCGCCGGGCTGGACCCGGCCACCGCCGCGATGCGGCTGAACAGCGCCGTGCTCGGCGCGGTCGTCCCGTTCGGCGGCCCCGAGGACCTGGTGCACGCCGGGATGCCCGGCCAGGACGCCCCGCCCACCGAGGTGAACGCCTGGTGGAAGGCGCTCCCGCCGGAGGAGCAGCAGCGCCTGCTCCGGGCGTACCCGGCCGAGCTCGGCAACCGCGACGGCATCCCGACGCCCGCCCGCGACCAGGCCAACCGGATCAACCTGGACCGGATGGTCGCCGACCTCTCCTCCCGCCAGGACCTCTCCGAGTGGGACGCGAAGAAGCTGGAGGGCTTCCGGGCGATCCAGGGCCGGCTGCGCGAGGAGCAGGGCAAGCAGCCCCCGGTCTACCTGATGGTGATCGGCGACCAGGGCCAGGGCCGGGCCGCCCTCTCGTACGGCGACCCGGACACCGCCGACGACGTGGTGGCGTACGTGCCCGGGCTGAACACCGAGGTCAAGAACATGGGCGGCGGCGACGCCAACCGGGCCCGCGACCTGTGGCAGACCGCGCACGACCTCGACCCGAGCCGCTCCACCGCCTCGATCGCCTGGCTGGGCTACGACACCCCGCAGGTCAAGGGCCTCAGCTCCGACATGTTCGCGGTGGCCGGCGACGAGCGCGCCAAGCAGGGCGGCGAGGCGTACCAGGGCTTCCTGCAGGGCCTGCGCGCCTCGCACGAGGGCGAGCCCGCGCACCTGACCGCGCTCGGGCACTCGTACGGCTCGTTCACCGTCGGCCAGGCCGCGCAGCGCCCCGGCGGCATCCCCGCGGACGACATCGTCCTGGTCGGCTCTCCCGGCACCGGCGCGCAGCGGGCTTCGCAACTGGGCGTCGGCGCGGACCACGTGTGGGTCGGCGCGGCCGAGCACGACCCGGTCTCGCACCTGCCCAGCCACGACGAGGCCAAGGGCATCGGCATCGGCGCGGGCATCGGCGGGCTGCTGGCCGGGCCGCTGGGCGCGGCGGCCGGCGGGTTCATCGGCGACAAGATCGCCGGGCACGACGACCCGCACGAGCTGTGGTTCGGCCAGGACCCGGCCAGCAGCGGGTTCGGGGCGCACCGCTTCGACGTCGCGGACGGGCCGCTGGGCTTCGACTCGCACTCCGACTACTGGAACCAGGGCGACGGCCGGGACGGGCACTCGCTGCGCAACATGGGCTTGATCGTCTCCGGCCACGGCGACCGGGTGTCCGGACAGGAGTACCGATGAACGACGACCTGGCGCCCGAGCTGCTGGCGGCCCGGTCCGCGGTGGACGAACTGCTGGACTCCGCCCCCGCCGCGCTCACCCCCGCCGTGCACTGGGCGGACGGCCCCTACGTCGCGGTCGCGCACGAGCACGCCTTCACCCGGGAGCCGGACGGCACCGCGCACCTGGAGAAGCGGCGCTACCTGCTGACCCGGGTGGCCGAACGCCGCTACCCCGAGCTGCTCGCCCAGCTCGGGCGGGCCTGGCGGGAGCGCGGCTGGACGGTGGAGGGCGAGGACGACCCGGTGCTCCCCGTGCTGCGGGCCAAGTCCCCGCTCGGGACGGCCGAGTTCCGGATCGGCTTCGCGGGCAACGGGACGCTGCTGGCCCGGGTGGACGGGCTGGCCGCCCCCGGCGTCTCGTACCCGTTCGGCGGCGCCAGCACGGTGCCGATCGGCCCGGACGGGTCGATGGACACCATGCCCAGGCGGCAGGACCCGTTCTGGTCGGTCTAGGGTCGGTCGGGGAACGTTCCGGGGACGGAACGCGGCAGGCCGTTCCACGAACGGGACGGAAGGACCGTTCCGGGAACGGAACGGGTCAGGCGGGGAGGGGAGAGGGAGTCGGATGAGGCTGCGGACAGCGGGTGCCGTCGCGGGGCTGGTGCTGGTGCTGGGCACGGCGGGCTGCGGCTCGTCCGGGGGCGGGGACGGCGACGCCCGGAGCGGCCGCCGGCTGGTCGCGCTGGACACCGCCCGGAGCCGGCTGCAGGAACTGGTGGACGGCACCACGGGGGCGCTCACCCCCGCCGTCCGGTACGCCGACGACGCGTTCCGGTCCGTCCCGCACGAGAACGCCGCCCGCGACGCCGACGGCACCGCGCAGCTGACCCTGCGCCGCTACGTGCTCACCAAGGTGGCCGACGCCAACCGGCCCCGGCTGCTGGAGCAGGTCCGGGCGTACTGGCGGGGCCTCGGCTACACCCTGCACGACACCGACGCCCCCGACCTGGCCTCCGCCTCCGCCCCCGACGGCACCGGGGTGAGCGTCAGCGTCGGCGTCCCCGGCAACGTCACGGTGGTCGCCGACGCCTGGGTGAAGGACCCGGGCAGCAGCGCCCCGTTCGGCCCCGCCCCCAGCCCGCTGCCGACCGCCCGGGACGGCGGGCCGGACACCATGCCGACCTTCGAGGACCCCGCCTGGTCCTGATCCCGCCGCACCCGCCGCACCTGCCGCACCCACCACCCCCGGCGCACCCTCGCACCCTCGCACCCGGTGCGACCTGGCAATTCGGCCTCGCCGCAGGGGACATAACGCGCCGTCAGGACAGAACGGGGCCGATCCGGGCTGATCGGACGTCAGGGCGATTCTGACGGACAGTAGTTGGCGGGTGGCATTGGGGTGTCGTGACCATGCTGGCTATAGTCGGAACGATCTAGCCGGAACGGCGGCCGGCCGAGGGGTCTTCCTCGGTATCGCCATGCCGCGTTCCGCCGTCATGCCGCCGTGCCGTCCGTCGTCCCTGGGCTTGTCGCGTTCCGCGTCGACCACGGGGAGATGACGGGCCATGGTTCAGTTGACCGGGCGGGGGCGCAACGCGCTCGCCGCCGTCGTAGGCGGGGCGCTCCTGGTGAGCGGGTGCGGCATCGTCGGGACCGGGAACGCCCCGGACCGGCAGGTGGACCTGCACTCGATGCTGCCGGAACGGGTGCGCAGGACGGGGGTGCTGACGGTCGGCGCCTCGTTCACGGCCGCGCCGGTGGTGTACCGCAACGACCGCAACGAGCCGGACGGGCTCGACCCGCACCTGGCGGAGAAACTGGGCGCGCTGCTGGGCGTCAGACTGGAGTTCCAGGACGTCGGGCAGTTCGCGAACGTGCTGCCGGGCCTGCTGGACCGGAAGTACGACATCGCGATGTCCGGGATCACCGACACCCGGGAGCGCGAGCAGGGGCTCGACAAGAGCGGCCTGCAGGCCAACCCGGGCGTGGACTTCGTCGACTACTTCATGGCGGGCATCGGCATCGCCGTCGACAAGGGCAACCCGAAGGGCATCACCGACGTCGAGAAGCTGTGCGGGCACACCGTCACGGTCAAGAAGGGCACCACCCACGACGACCTGGTGACCCTGCAGAAGGGGTCCTGCGACCGCGAGGGGCACCCGCTGACGATCCTGGAGACCGACAGCGACACCGCCGCCGTCGAGAACCTCAAGGGCCAGGCGGACGCGTTCGTCACCGACTACCCGAAGGCCGTCTACGCCGCGCAGACGGTCGGCAACGGCTCCCTCTTCGACATCGGCGGCCCGCAGTTGCAGCCCCGGCCGTTCGGCATCGCGCTGCGCAAGGAGGACCAGCAGCTGCGCGACGCGCTGATGCGGGCGATGAACCGGCTGATCACCAACGGCACCTACGACCAGGTGCTGAGCGACCACCAGTTGACGGTCGGCGCGATCCAGAACTCGGTCACCAACGGCGCGTAGGGCGCCCGGAGCGCCGCGGGCCCGTGCGGGGGCCCGCGCGGGGGCCCGCCGGGCGGGGCGGCGCCCCGGGGAAGCCCGGGCGGCGCGCCTCAGGCGGTGCTGAAGGCCAGCACCGCCACGTCGTCGGTCAGCGCGCCGGCGTGGCGGCGGACGTCGTGGTCGAGGAAGGCGACGACCGCGTCCGGGCCGGTGGCGGGCAGCGTGCCGAGGCGGGCCGCGAGCGGGTAGAACGCGCCGGTGCGGTCGCGGGCCTCGGTGAGGCCGTCGGTGTGCAGCAGCAGGGTGCGGCCGGGCGGCAGCGGGACGGTGGCGGGCGGTTCGGCGGGGCCGGCCGCCAGGTGGCCCAGGCCCAGCGGGAGGTCCTCGGGGCAGGTCACGGTGCCGACGCTGCCGGGGGCGAGCAGCAGCGGGGCCAGGTGGCCCCGGTTGACCAGGTCGATCCGGTCCTCGCCGGGGCGGTGCTGGAGCAGCACGGCGGTGACGAAGAGTTCGCGGTCGCCGTCCTGCTCGGCGGTGCGGCGGACGTGCCGGTCGAGCTTGTCGGCGAGTTCGCCGAGCCCGGCGGTCTCGTGGGCGGCGACCCGGAACGCGCCGATCACGTCGGCGACGGTGCGCACGGCGTCCAGCCCCTTGCCGCGGACGTCGCCGAGCAGGATCCGGGTGCCGTACTCCGTCTCGCACACCTCGTACAGGTCGCCGCCGATGCCGACGTCCGCCTCCGCGGGGTGGTAGAGCCCGGCGGTGCGCAGGCCCCCGGCGCGGGCGGGGACGGGGCGCAGCACGGTGTGCTGGAGGGTGTCGGCGACGGTCCGCATCCGGACCAGGTCGCGGGCCTGGCGGCGGCGCTGCGCGGCGAGTCCGGCGCCCATCGCGCCGGCCAGCACGGTGGCCAGGTACGTCCACATGTGGTGCTGCTCGGTCAGGTGGCCGGCCCGCAGCGCGAGCAGCGCCTGCAGGGCGACGGTGACGGCGGTGGAGCCGACGACCAGGGCGGGTCCGCTGCTGAACGCGACCACCACCGGGATCACGGTGAGCAGGAAGCCCGCCGCGATCGAACTGGGGACGGACCGCTCCATGACCAGGTCGGCGAGCAGCAGCAGGAC
Organism: Kitasatospora sp. NPDC004272; assembly: GCF_053603035.1. Lineage (NCBI taxonomy): Bacteria > Bacillati > Actinomycetota > Actinomycetes > Kitasatosporales > Streptomycetaceae > Kitasatospora > Kitasatospora sp. NPDC004272. The sequence goes on from NZ_JBSGET010000056.1 coordinate 16,832, forward strand.
GGGCAGCAGCCGCACCCAGGTCGGGGTGCGCAGCGCCGCCGCCATCGCGGCCTCCCAGCGGGCCCCGGCCTCCCGGGCCGTCCCGGGCACGGGTTCGCCCCGGCGCCCGGGCTGTCCCCGGCGCTCGGGCTCGTTGCGGCGCTCGGGCTCGTCCCGGTGCTCGGGCCCGTTGCGGTACCCGGGCTCACTCCGACGGTCGGACTCGCTCCGGTGCCGGGCGTTCCGGTGCCGGGCGGCGGGGGCGGGCGGCGCGGTCATGCTGGCCTCCTCGACGGCCGGTGCGGATGCGGCTCTCCCCCCATGGTCGCGTGCGGTCCGGGCCGGTCACCGCTCGCGAAGGTCCTGACGGTTCGGGACCTTCGGCCCGTTCCGGCCGGACGGGGGGACGTGCCGTGAGCCGCGTCACCGTCCGGACGGGCCGGGGAGCACCGGGGGGTGCGGTGGCCACGCAGGACCGGCCGGTCGCGGCGGACCGGCCGGTCGCGGCGGACCGGCCGGGTTCCCGCGTCGCGGCCGGGGCGGGCGGCGGGCGCTGGGTACGCTGGGCGGCCATGGAGATCTGGATCAACCCCCGGTGCGGCAAGTGCCGCACCGCCCTGGGCGCGCTCGACGGGGCCGGCGTGCAGTACACCGTCCGCCGCTACCTGGAGGACCCGCCCAGCGCCGCCGAGCTCACGGCGGTCCTGGAGCGGCTGGGCCTCGAACCGTGGGACGTGGCCCGGCTGGACGAGGACGCGGCCAAGGAGCTGGGCCTGCGCTCCTGGGGCCGCGACGAGGCCGACCGGGCCCGCTGGGTGGAGGCGATGTCCGCGCACCCGAAGCTGATCCAGCGCCCGATCATCACCGCGGACGACGGCTACACCGTCATCGGCCGCACCCCGGACGCGCTGGACGACGTCCTCTCGCACTGACCCGCCGCCCCGGACCCCGCCCCGGCCCGGCCCGCCCGCCCGCCCCCTCCGGCCTACCGGGGCGGCCTACCGGGGCGGCCAGCCGATCGCGTCGAGTCCCTCGAACCTGCCGGGAACTCCGCCCACCGCCACGGACAGCCGCGGGGCCGGGCCGGCCTCCTGGTACCTTCCGCTGATGACGAGTCTGCTGCAACCCCCGCTGCTCACCCGGCTGCTGGCCGCGGAGCGGATCCTGATCGCCGGCGCCGGTGGCGGGTTCGACGTGTACGCGGGGCTGCCGATCGCGCTCGCGCTGCGGGCGGCCGGGCGCGAAGTGCACTTCGCGAACTCCTCGTTCAGCAGTCTGCACGGCCTCGGACTGGACGTCTGGGCGGCGCCCGAGCTGGCCCGGATCACCCCGGACGTGCGGTCCGCCGACCGGTACTTCCCCGAACGGTCGCTGGCCCGCTGGCTGCGGGCGCACCGGGACGAGGTCCGACTGCCGGACACCGTCTGGGCGTTCCCGCCGACCGGGGTGCAGCCGCTGCGGGCCGCCTACCGGGCGCTGGTCGACCTGCTGGACATCGACGCGATCCTGCTGGTCGACGGCGGCACCGACATCCTGCTGCGCGGCGACGAGGCCGGACTCGGCACCCCCGAGGAGGACATGGCCTCGCTCGCCGCCGTCGCCGGGATGCCGGAGGTGCCGCACCGGCTGGTGGCCGCGATCGGCTTCGGCATCGACGCCTACCACGGTGTCAACCACAGCCTGGTGCTGGAGAACCTGGCCGCGCTGCAGCGCGACGGCGGCTACCTCGGCGCCTTCTCGATCCCCGCCGACTCCCCCGAGGCCGCGCACTACCTGGACGCCGTCGCGCACGCCCGGGACGAGTGCCCCGAACACCCCAGCATCGTGCACGGCTCGATCGCCGCCGCGCTGCGCGGTGAGTTCGGCGACGTCCGCTTCACCGAACGCACCGGCGACAGCACCCTGTTCGTCAACCCGCTGATGACGCTGTACTTCGGTACCACGGTCGAGGCGCTGGCCGCCCGGAACCTCTACCTGGACCGCCTGGAGCACACCGTGCTGATCGGGCAGATCGCCTCCGCCGTCGGACGCTTCCAGGACTCCCTCCCCCACCAGCGCCCGCCCCGGGCCTTCCCGCACTGACCGCCCCCGGCCGCCGTCCGGCCGGGGTGCCGAAAACCACTGCCGTCCGGCCGGGCCCCGCTGCTAGCCTCCGCCCCCGATGACCACTGACGGATTTCTCCAACCACCGCTGCTCGCCCGCCTGTTGGCCGCCGAACGGATCCTGGTCGCCGGCGCGGGCGGCGGCCACGACGTGTACGCGGGGCTGCCGATCGCGCTCGCGCTGCGGGCCGCCGGGCGCGAAGTGCACCTGGCGAACCTGGCGTTCACCCACCACTACGGCCTGGACGGCGGTGCTTGGGTCGGGCCGCAGCTGGCCCGGATCACGCCCGACACCCGGTCCGCCGAGCCCAAGTTCCCCGAACGCGCGCTGGCCCGCTGGCTGCGAGCGCACCGGGACGAGGCCCGACTGCCGGACACCGTATGGGCGTTCGCCTCCTCGGGGGTGAAGCCGCTGCGGGCCGCGTACCGGGCGCTGGTGCGGCGGCTCGGGATCGACGCGATCCTGCTGGTCGACGGCGGCACCGACATCCTGCTGCGCGGCGACGAGGCCGGACTCGGCACCCCCGAGGAGGACATGGCCTCGCTCGCCGCCGTCGCCGGGATGCGGAACGTACCGCACCGGCTGGTGGCCTGCCTGGGCTTCGGCGTCGACGCGCACCACGGCGTCAGCCACAGCCTGGTGCTGGAGAACCTGGCCGCGCTGCAGCGCGACGGCGGCTACCTCGGCGCCTTCTCGATCCCCGCCGGCTCCCCCGAGGCCGCCCTCCACCTGGACGCCGTCGCGCACGCCCGGGACGAGTGCCCCGAGCGCGCCAGCATCGTCCAGGGTTCGGTCGCGGCGGCGCTGCGCGGTGAGTTCGGCGACGTCCGCTTCACCGAGCACACCGGCGACAGCACCCTGTTCGTCAACCCGCTGATGACGCTGTACTTCGGCACCACGGTCGAGGCACTGGCCGCCCGGAACCTCTACCTGGACCGCCTGGAGGGGACCACCACGACCCGGGAGATCGCCTCGGTGATCGCCGACTTCCGCGAGGAGCTGCCCCGGCTCCGCCCGGCCCGGGCCTTCCCGCACTGACCGCTGCCCACCGCGTTTCATTGATAACAGAAACTCCGTAGCGTCGAAACGATTTGGTGTTATCGTTGACAACAGCAGAGCGAGATCAACGATAAGCGGCTTCGCCGAGACGAAAGAGGTTCCGCCATGTCCAGCACCGAAGCAGCACCCCGGGTCGCCCTGGTCACCGGCGGCTCCGGCGGCATCGGCCGGGCCGTGGTCCGGCAGCTCGCCCGCGCCGGGCACCCCGTCGCCGTCCACTACTCCGGCAACCGGGCCAAGGCCGAAGCCCTGGTCGCGGAGGTCACCGGGGCCGGCGGCCGGGCCCTGGCGGTCGGCGGCGACGTCGCGGACGAGCAGGAGATGGCCGCCGCGTTCGACCTGGTCGAGGCCGAGTTCGGCGGGCTGGACGTGGTCGTCCACACCGCGGGCGTGATGCGGCTGGCCCCGGTCGCCGAACTCGACCTCGCCGACTTCGACGAGGTGCAGCGGGTCAACGTCCGCGGCACCTTCGTGGTCGCCCAGCAGGCCGCCCGCCGACTGCGCCGGGGCGGGGCGCTGATCAACTTCTCCACCTCGGTGGTCGGGCTCCAGTTCCCGAGCTACGGGGCGTACGCGGCCAGCAAGGGCGCCGTCGAGGCCCTGACCCTGGTGCTGGCCCGCGAGCTGCGCGGCCGGGACGTCACGGTCAACACGATCGCCCCCGGCCCCACCGCCACCTCGATGTTCCTGGACGGCAAGGACCAGGAGACCGTCGACCGGCTCGCCGCCCAGCCCCCGCTGGAGCGCCTGGGCACCCCCGAGGACATCGCCGAGCTGGCCGCCTTCCTGGCCGGCCCGGCCGGCCGCTGGGTCAACGGCCAGAACATCCGCAGCAACGGCGGCATCGTCTGACCTAGCCCCACCCCGTCCCGCTCCACCCGCTCCACCCCGTCCCATCCCGTCCGCACGAGGAGAACTCCATGCCTTTCGCCAACTTCAAGGTTCCCGCCGGCACCCTGGCCCCGGCGCAGAAGCAGCTGATCGTCGACCGCGTCACCGACCTGTACGCCGAGGTCTACGGCGAACGCGCCCGGCAGAACACCATGGTGCTGGTCGAGGAGGTCGCCGACGGCGGCTGGGGCATCGGCGGCCACGTCATGACCGCCGACATGATCAACGGAGTCGGCACCGCCCCGACCGCGTAGCGGCGTCGCCCCGGGCCCGGCCGAGGCGGCAACGGCGCCGGGCCGGGGCGGACCCGCTCTCCACTACGCTGGCGCGGGCAGCGAGGAACCGAGGAGCAGGCCATGAGCGACGCCACCACCGGCAGCACCCCCCGGGGGACGGGCGACCTGCGCTCCCGGATGCTGGAGGCCGCCGAGGACCTGCTGGAGGAGTCCCCCGACAACGACGTCTCGACCCGCGCCGTCTGCGAGGCGGTCGGCGTGAAGCAGCCCGTGCTGTACCGGCTGTTCGGCGACAAGAACGGCCTGCTGACCGCGCTGGTCGCGCACGGCTTCGAGCGCTACATCGGCCGCAAGCAGAGCCTGGCCGTCACCGCCGACCCGGTCGCCGACCTGCGCGCGGGCTGGGACGACCACCTGGACTTCGCGCTCTCCAACCGGGCGCTGTACCGGCTGATGTTCTCGCCGGTGCTGCCCGAGGTGCCGGACACCGCCGCCCGGATCTTCGAACTGCTCAAGCGGACCCTGGAGCGGTGCGCGGCGGTCGGCGCGCTGCGGATCCCCACCGACGAGGCCGCGCAGACGATCCTGGCCGCCAACGTCGGCGTCACCCTGAGCCTGCTCTCCCAGCCGGAACGGTTCGCCGACCCGGCCCTGCCGACCCGGGTCCGGGACGCGGTGTTCGCCGCCTGCCTGGACGAGTCGGCCGCCGCGGCCGCCCCCGAGGAGGACCGGCTCGCCGCCGCCGCCCGCCAGTTGGAGGCCCAGCTGAAGCAGCGGACCGGCCCGCTGGGCGAGGCCGAGACCGCCCTGCTGCTGGTCTGGCTGGACACCCTCCAGCGCCCCTCCGACTCCTGACGGACCGTCAGACCCCTTGCCGGGCCCGGGCTTCCGGCGTCACCGGCGTGAAGAGGTTGACCAGGGTGCCGTCCGGGTCGCGGAGCAGCAGCGAGCGGTTGCCCCACGGCAGGGTGGCCGGTCCGCTGACGAACTCCGCGCCGGCCTCGGCCAGTCGGCGGTGCAGCAGGTCGACGTCCTCGACCAGGAACTCCACGATGGCGCTGCGGTTCGCGGCCGGCTCGGCCGAGCCCGGAGCGAACAGCGGCACGGTGCGGGTGCTGCCGATCGCCAACGTCCCGGCGGGCGTGCGGAGTTCGGCGAATTCGGGGGTGGGCCGGACGGCGGTCAGGCCGGTGACCTGCTCGTAGAACGCGACCAGGCGGTCGACGTCGGCGGTGATCAGGCGGACCGAGACGAGGTTCATGCGGGGCTCCCGTGCAGTGTTCCAGCGGTTCCAGTACGGCGGTTCCAGTACGGCGGTTCCGGCTTCCGGCTTCCGGCTTCCGGCTTCCGGCTTCCGGCTTCCGGCTTCCGGCTTCCGGCTTCCGACGCTAGCGGTGATACCGGACGGAATCCGCCCGGTATCGGGAGGAGAATCGGCGGCATGACCCGACCCCTGGCCCGCGTCCTCGCCCTGCTGGAACTGCTGCAGTCCGGCGGCGTCCGGACCGTCGCGGAGCTGGCCGAACGGCTGGAGGTGGACGAGCGCACCGTCCGCCGGTACGTCGCGCACCTGGTCGACCTCGACCTGCCGGTGGAGTCGGTGCGCGGCCGCTACGGCGGCTACCGGCTCGCACCCGGGCACCGGATGCCGCCGCTGATGCTCACCGACGAGGAGGCGCTGGCGGCCCTGTACGGCCTGGCCGCCGCGCAGCGGGCCGGGCTGTCCGCGGCCTCCGCCGCCGCGGGCGAGACGGCCGCCGCGAAGATCCGCCGGGTGCTGCCGCCCCGGCTCGCCCACCGCCTGGACGCCCTGCTGTCGGCGCTGTCCTTCACCGCCGCGCCCGCCGCGCCCGCCGCGGCCCCCGATCCGGAGGCGCTGCTGACCGTCGCCGACGCGGTGCGCCACCGCCGCCCGCTGGCCTTCCGCTACACCCCCGCGACCGGCCCCGCCCGCGAGCCCACCGCCACCCGCACCACCGACCGCGCCGCCGACCGCACCGGCACCGCCGACCGCACCGGCACCGACGCCCGCACCGGTACCGATGCCCGCGCCGCCGACCGCATCCGCGAGCGGACCGTCCGGCCGTACGGGCTGGTGCTGCACGCGGGCCGCTGGTACCTGACCGGCTGGGACACCGGGGCCGACGCGGAGCGGCTGTTCCGGCTCGACCGGCTGGCCGCGCCGCGCCCGCTGCCGGGCACCTTCGACCCGCCCGCCGGGCCGGACCCAGCCGAACGCGTCCTGCACGCCCTGGCCACCGCCCCGCACCGGCACCGGGTCCGGCTGCGGGTCCGGGCGGACGCCGGGCTGATCCGCAGCCGGCTGCCCGCCGGGCTGGCCCTGGTCGGCGGGCCGGACGCCGAGGGCTGGTCGGACGTCGAACTGCGGGTGGCCGAACTCGACTGGCTGCCGGGCGTGTTGGCGGCCCTGGACCGTCCGTTCACGATCGTCGAGCCGGCCGGGCTCCGCGTCCTGGTCGCGGAGTTGGCCGAACGGCTGGCCGCCGCGGCCCGCCCGGACTGACCCGACCGACCGGCCCCGCGGCCCGTCCTCAGCCCTTGCGGGCCGCCGCGGCGATCTTCCCGGTGGTGTGGAAGAACCGCGAAGTCGCCTGTCCGCGGTACGACTTGGGGAACGCGGTGGCCGGGTTGCCGTTCAACCGGCCGTTGCGCAGGTGCATCACCACGAACGCCGCGTCCGCGGTGGCGCCGATCATCTCCCAGTCGCCCTTCGGCGAGGCGACCGGCAGCGCGGCCACGACCTCCTCCGGCAGCGGCTCGGACAGGAACAGCACGCACAGCCGCTGGTCCTCGCTGGGCTCCACGGCGGCGAACGGCTCCAGCGCGAGCAGCGCCTCGACCTCCCCGACCGTCCGCAGCATGACCGGCACCGGGTAGCCGAGCCCGGCCTCCAGGCCGGCTTCGATCCGGTCCGCCAGCGCCGCCCGGTCGGTCTCGGCGCTGCGGAAGAACACGTTCCCGCTCTGGATGTAGGTGCGCACCCCCTCCAGCCCCAACTCCGCGAACAGCTCCCGCAGCCGGTCCATCTTCACGGTGCGGCCGCCGACGTTGATCGCCCGTAGGAAGGCGATGTAGGTCTCCATCCGGCCGAGTGTAGGCGCGGCCACCGACGGCGTCCGTGGCCGCGCCGACCGCGGGTCAGCCGTTCGGCAGGATCACCGCGCGCCCGTTGACCTTGCCCGCGTGCAGCCGCTCGTAGGCGAGCGGCGCCTCGTCGATGCCGTACGTCTCGACGTGCACGTCGACCGCGCCGACCCGGGCCAGGTCGAGCACCTCGATCAGCTCGGAGCGGCTGCCCCAGTACGGGGAGGTGACGGAGACCTCGTAGGGCAGCGCGCCGAAGCCGACCTCCAGGCTGCCGCCGCCGATGCCCACGATGGTGACGTCGCCCTCGACGGCGGCCAGCTGCCCGGCCAGGGCCGTGGTGGGCGGGGCACCGACGAAGTCGAAGACGGCCTGCGCGCCCAGCCCGGCGGTCAGTTCGCGGACCTTGCCCGCCGCCGCGCCGTCCGAGAGCACCGCCTCGTGGGCGCCGACCGTGCGGGCCAGCGCGAGCTTCTCCTCGGTGACGTCCAGCGCGATCACCCGGGCCGCGGTCATCGCCCGCAGCAGCTGGATCGCGACGTGCCCGAGGCCGCCGGTGCCGATGACGACCGCCGTGGAGCCGGGGACGAGCTTGGGCAGCGAGCGCTTGATGGCGTGGTACGGCGTCAGTCCGGCGTCGGTGAGCGGGACGGTGCGCACCGGGTCGAGGTCGCCGAGCGGGACGAGGTGCCGCGGGTCGTCGACGACCATGTACTCGGCCATCGCGCCGGGCGCGCCCAGCCCGGGCGGCATGATGCCGAGGTCGTTCGCACGCAGGCAGTAGTTCTCCTTGCCCTCGGCGCACTTGGCGCAGCTGCCGCAGCCCCACGGGCCGTAGACGGCGACCGACTCGCCCTCGCTGAGGCCGGTGACGCCCGCGCCGAGCGCGGCGACGGTGCCGACGCCCTCGTGGCCGAGGGTCAGCGGCAGCGGGAACGGCAGCTGCTCGGCCGTCCAGCTCATCACCGCGATGTCGGAGTGGCAGACGCCCGCGGCGGTGACCTTCAGCAGGACCTGCCCGGGACCGGGCTCGGGGTCGGGGACGGTGACCACCTCGGGGTGGCCGCCGACGGTGCGGTACTGGACTGCCTTCATGGTTTCGACGCTCCTTCGCGCGCGGGTCCCCCGGGAAACGGCCCCCCTGGCGGTGGGTCAGCGGGCGGCGTAGCCGCCGTCGACCAGGTGGTAGCTGCCGGTGACGAAGGACGCCCGGTCCGACAGCAGGAAGGCGGTCAGCTCGGCGACCTCCTCGGCGCGGCCGAGGCGTCCGGCGGGGTGCAGCGAGATCAGCAGTTCGCGCCCGGCCGGGTCGGTGTCCTTGAGCAGCGGGGTGTCGATGAAGCCGGGGCCCACCGCGTTGACCCGCACGCCCTGCGGGGCGTACTCGATCGCGGTGGTCTTGGTCAGGCCGACCACGCCGTGCTTGGCGGCGACGTACGCGGGCGAGCCGGCGAAGCCGTTGGTGCCGAGGATGGAGGCCATGTTGACGACGGCGCCGCCGCCGGCCGCCAGGATCTCCGGCAGTTCGTAGCGCAGCGAGTAGAAGACGCCGTCCAGGTTGGTGGCCAGCACCCGGCGCCACGCCTCGGGGTCGTACTCGCCGGTGGGGGCGGACGGGCCGCCGATGCCGGCGTTGTTGACGGCGAGGCTGAGCGGGCCGAGGCCCTCGACGGTGGCCCGGACGGCGGCCTCGACCGAGGTCGGGTCGGTGACGTCGAGCTGCACGGCCAGCGCCTTGGCGCCGGTGGCCTCGATGGCGGCGGCGGCTTCGCGGGCGCCGTCCAGGTTGTAGTCGGCGATCGCGACGTTCGCGCCGCGCTCGGCGAGCAGGGTGGCGGTGGCCAGGCCGATGCCGGAGGCGCCTCCGGTGACGAGGGCGGTGCGGCCGGCGAACTCCTGGGTGGTCATGACTGGTTCCTCTCGTACGCCGCGCGAAGGGGTGGGCGCGGGTGGTGCTGGTTCCGGACCGACGGGTGGTCAGTGCGGGGGTTCGGCCGCGACCAGGTCGAAGGCGCGGTCGAGCAGGGTGGGCAGGTCGCCCGCGGGGTCGCGCACCCAGGTGCGGGTGGCGGCGTGCAGGGCGGCGACGCCGAGGCCGACGGCGACGGCGGGGCGCAGGTCGGTCTCCGGGTGCAGGCCGAGCCGGGCGGCGACCAGCCGGATCGAGCGCTCCTCCTCCGCGACCGAGATCCGCCGGAACGCGGCGGTCAGCGCGGGCTCCTCGTCGATCAGCACGAACAGGTCGCGCATGCCGGGGCGGCGGTGCCAGGCGGGGTGCTCGGGGTCGGGGTCGTGCAGCCAGGCGGCGACGGCGGCCCGGTAGGCGGCGACCGGGGTCTCGGCGGCGGGCCGGGCGGCCAGCGCCTCGTTGATCCGGGCGAAGTCGGCGCGCAGGCAGTCCAGGACGGCGTCCTCGCGGGAGCCGAAGTGGCGGCTGAAGGTGCGCCGGGAGACGTCGGCGGCGTCGGTGACGTCCTCGACGGCGAGGGCGGCGAGGCCGTGCTCCAGGGTGAGGCGCAGGGCGGCGGCGGCCAGCGCCTCCCGGGTGCGGCGGGCCTTGCGGTCGCGCCGCCCGGTCTCGCCCGGGCCGGAACCGCCCTGCCCGGGGACGCCGGGGGCGCCGGGGACACCTGCGGTGTCGGCGGTGTCGGCGGCGGGCCGGTCGGTTCTCATGCCCACCACCGTACTACCGAAAATGTCCCGGCGGGACATCAGTCCCGCCGGGACATTCCTCCCGAGCACTACCGAGCACCACCTGGCGCTCCCCGGCGCTCCCCCGCGCTGCCGGTCACCCGCCCGGCCGCCGCCCGACCGCCGCCCGGTCACTGCCCGGTCGGCCCCCACAACCGGTCGGTGCAGCGGGCGTACGTGTCGCGCCAGTGCGGCCAGTGCCGCACCGTCTCGTCGTCGCAGTCGGCGAGCAGCCGGTCGACCTGCGCCGGGTCGACGCCCTCCAGCAGCCACACCAGGGCGTCGGACGCGGACGGGCCGTCGGCCAGGCGCAGCAGGTCGAGCAGTTCGGGCAGGGTGCCGATCCGGGAGCCGGGCGGGAAGACGCCCGCCATCCGGGGCAGCAGCTGGCGCTCCTCGATCCGCAGGTGGGTCTCCACCCGGGCGGCCAGCTCCTCGACCGCGTAGGAGACCGGCCAGGCGCTGGCCGGGTCGCGGGTGGCGATGCCGACCAGGGTGGTGGTGCGGGTGAAGCACTGGTCGAGGTTGTGGTGGTCGGACTCCAACCAGTTCAGCAGCAGCCGCAGTTCGGGCGCGAAGCGGCGCAGCAGCGGCCACAGCCGGGTGTCCTGCTGCTCGTGGTGGCAGGTGATCATGGCGGTGACGAAGTCCCAGTGCCGCTTGAGCGCCTGGGCGGACTCGTGGTCCTCGGGCTGGAGCAGCCGGAGCGCCTGCGGGATGCGGGCCAGGTCGCGCCGGACGGCGGCGTGCACCAGGCGCAGTCCGGCGAACGGGAGGATCTCGACCGCCGGGGCGGCGGGCGCCGGGGCCTGCCGGACGGCGGTGCCGTCGCCCGACGGTGCCGGGGTGGTCTCGGGGCCGACGGACAGCAGGTGACGGGACATGGCGCTCTCTTCACGACGGTCTGGGGCTGGCCGGAGCGGGAGCCGCGGTGCGGCGCCCCGGTCCAGTTCTCCGGTCCACGGCTCCAGGGTGTCCACACTCCATCAGGGGCGAATGAACGACCGATTGATGCGCAGGTCAGCGCGTTTTCCAGGCGTCCCGTGACGGTTTTTGACGAAGCTTCGCCCTCGTCCGCGGGCGGTGGTCCGGGCTCAGTCGGACTCCGGCCCGGCGGTGTTGGCGGTCAGCCACTCCAGCGCGGTGGGGATCATCTTCTTGAAGTCCGAGGTGAGGTGCTTGCCGCCGGGCTGCTCGTAGTACTCCACGGTGGTGGGGGCCTTGGCCTTGGCCACCCAGTTCTTGACCAGCTTGGTCTCGTACGGGTTGGCGCCGCCCGCGGTGGCCAGCATCCGCACGTCCGCGGTGCCGGCCCCGACCAGCTGGTCGGGGCTGTTGGCCTGGCGCTCCTGCTCGTGGCCCTTCCACAGCGGCGAGTCGGGGTTCCAGTAGCCGTCGATCGGGACGGCCGCCTTGAACACCTCGGGGTGCTGGAGCGCCAGCTTGGCGCTGCAGAACGCGCCGGTGGAGGCGCCCATCACGGCCCAGCCGTCGCGGCCCCTGAGGGTGCGGAAGTTGGCCCGGACGAAGTCCGGGATGTCCTCGGCCATCCAGGTGCCGATCTTCGGCTGGCCGGGGATGTCGGCGCACTCCAGCGCCTTGGACTCGTTGGAGTCGAGGTTCTGCACCGGCATGATCATGATGAACGGGTGGGCCCGGCCCTCGGCGACCAGCTGCTGGTCGATCTCCTGGATCGGCAGCTGGTCGTCGGTCCAGGTGTTGTACCCGGCGCTCTGCCCGCCCGCGTACAGGGTCAGCACCGGGAAGCCGGTCTTCGCGTACTTCGGGTCGTCGTACTGCGGGGGCAGCCAGACCCAGACCTTGCCGCTGACCCCGGACTTGGCGCCGGCCAGGGTGGTCATCATGATCGGGCCGGCCCCGGTGTCGCGGACCTCGGAGAGCCGGGCGGCCGGGCCGGTCGGCATCAGCACCTTGGACGGCTTCGGCGGGGGGCTGCTGCTGGCGGGCGCGGCGGGCGCGGCGGAACCGTGGTCGGTGGAGATCGCCGCCCGGGCGTCGGCGGCGCCGCCGCCGGAACCGCCGCAGGCGGCGAGCGGGGCGGCGAGGACGAGCAGGGCGGCGGCCGCCCACGGGCGGCGGACGGCGGTGCGGGGCTGCGGCAGCACGGTGGTCTCTCCGGGCGGAGGGCCGGCCCGGCAGCCGGGCGGGGCCCTGGTCAGTGTGTGTCGGGAGGGCCGCGACGCTTCCACCGGCACACCCCGGGTGCGGCCCCGGCCGCACGCGCTGCGGCGGTCCGGGCCTCCCGTGATCCTATGACGTGCCGTCCCCCGGAGCCGGTTGCGACGGGGCCCGGGACCCGCCGTCCGGCGGGGGTGGTTCCGGCCGGTCGGCGGGGGTGCGGGGGCCCGGCGGCGGGGGTGCGGGCGGCCCGGCGGGGGTGCGGGCGGCCCGGCGGCGGGATTGGACGTTCCTCCGGCTGACGCGGCGCCGCGCTCCGGCGATCATGGGGTTCCGCGCCCGGAGCCCGCGCGGCCGGAAACCACCCCGAGGAGTGTGCGCGTGTCCCAGCAGGTTGCCGTCATCACCGGTGCGGGCAGCGGCGTCGGCCGCGCCGTGGCCCGCGAACTCGCCTCGGCCGGCTGGCGGCTGGTGCTGGTCGGACGCCGGGCCGCGCCGCTGGCGGAGACCGCCGCCGGGCTCGGCCCGGACCGGGTGCTGACGGTGCCCGCCGACGTCACCGACGAGGAGCGGGTGGAGGCGCTGTTCGACGCCGCGACCGGGCACTTCGGCCGGATCGACCTGCTGTTCAACAACGCCGGGACGTTCGGCCGCCCCGCGCCGGTGGAGGAGGTGACGGCGGCCGATTGGCGGGCCGTGGTGGACCTCAACCTGACCGGCGCGTTCCTCTGCGCGCGCGCCGCGTTCCGCCGGATGAAGGAGCAGGACCCGCAGGGCGGACGGATCGTCAACAACGGCTCGGTCTCCGCCCACGTGCCGCGCCCGTACGCCGTCGCCTACACCGCGACCAAGCACGCCGTCACCGGCCTGACCCGCGCCCTGTCGCTGGAGGGCCGCCCGTACCGGATCGCCTGCGGGCAGATCGACATCGGCAACGCGGCCACCGACATGACGGCGGCGATGAGCACCGGGGTGCGGCAGGCGGACGGCCGGATCGCGCCCGAACCGACCATGGACGTCGCGGACGTGGCCCGGACGGTCCGTCACATGGCCGAGCTGCCGCTGGAGGCGAACGTGCAGTTCGCCACTGTGATGGCCACCGCGATGCCGTACGTCGGCCGGGGCTGAGCGGCGGGGCCCGGCCCCGGCCGCCCGGCCCACTCGTCGGGCGAGCACCGGTGGCGCGGCCGCGGCCCGGGTGGGTCGACGCGGTACACGCCGGTGGTGGGCCGGTGCCCGCCCGCCGGATGCCTCCGGGACGGGCGGAATCCCGGCTCCCCCGGAGCCGGGATTCCATCCGTTCGGGCGGTTCGGCCGCCCGGGCCGTGACCCGCCGGCCACCGACCACCGGCTACCGGCTACCGGCTACCGGGCTCAGCTGCGCCAGGTGTCGTTCAGCGTGACCTTGCCGCTCGCCGGGACGGTCGCGGTGCGGTTGGCGCCGCTCTCCCAGGTGACGTTCCCGGCGGCGTCCTTGCGGACGTACTTGTACTGGACGGCGGTGCCCGCGTTCAGCGCCACGTCCAGCTTCCACACCGGGTAGGCGGCGGAGGAGAGCAGCAGCGCCTTCGAGGTGTCCCAGCCGCCCAGTTCGGCCGCGTCGCCGACCACGTAGATGTTCTGGCCGACCGTGGTGGTGGCGTTGACCGCGAAGGACGCGCCGGAGCCGACCGACGGGGAGGAGGACGCGGACGCCGAGGCCGACGCGGAGGGCGAGGCCGAGGCCGACGGCGAGGCGGTGGCGCACGGGTCGCCGGAGCCGATCGCGCCGTCCTTGACGGTGACGTTCCCGGCGCCCAGGGCGTAGTTGTTGCCGCCGTTGTTGTCCCAGGTGCCGTTGCCGTTGTTGAAGGTGGCGGCGAGGCCGGTGGCGGTGCCGAGGCTGACGGTCTTCTTCACCCAGCCGGTGCAGGCCGCGTCCATCGCCACGCCGGGGGCGGTGGTCCAGCTGCCGCCGGTGGGCGCGTAGTGCAGGTCGTAGGCCGACCAGTTCTTGTTCGTCGAGTAGAAGACGGTGGCGCTGTTCCCGCTGCCGGTCGGGCTGCTGGACGCCGAGGCGGACGCGGAGGCGGAGGCAGACGGGGTCGGGGTCGGGGTGGCGGTGGAGCCGCCGCCCGCGCCGACGTACAGGGCGACCGCGTCGCCCGCGCCGACGGTGGCGGTGAACTTGCCGTCCGAGCCGACGGCGTAGGTCTGGCCGGTGCAGCCGCCGTTCACCGGGTCGCCGTGCTGGACGTCGCAGTAGGTGCCGGCCGGCAGCGAGGTCTGGAAGGTCTGGGTGATCGGGCCGGACTCCCGGTTGATCGCCACGTAGCCCTTGTTGCCGCGGCCGAAGCCGATCGCGTTGTTGCCGTTGGACCACCAGTTGGTCATGCCGGTGCCGGAGACCGCGTTGCGGAAGCCGACCATGTTGGCGACCTGGCGCCAGGCGTGGGTGCAGTTCCAGCCGTCCTGGTAGCAGGCGTTGACCGTGCCGCCGTTGGGCGGGCCGTCGTCGTTGCTGCTGAACGCGTAGCCGGAGTAGACGTTCGGCGAGCCGTACGGGTTCGCCAGCATGAAGACGTTGGCCAGCGTGTAGGCGGAGCCGTACTTGTAGGTGAGGGTCGAGCCGTTGCGCTCGGTGTCCCAGTTGTCGACGAAGGTGCGGGCCTGGGAGGAGCCGAGCAGGCCGCTGCCCCAGCTCTGCAGGTCGGAGATCCGGCCGCCGTTGAAGGCGCTCTTCAGCCAGGTCGCGGAGCGGAACTCGTCGACGTCGCCGTTGCCGGTGTACTCGGAGGGCTGGACGGCCTCGCCCGCGCCGTAGATGACCTCCTGCACCCAGTAGGCGTTCGGGTTGCTCGTCCTGGCCTTGATGGCGGCCAGGTCACCGGCGGCGATGTGCTTGGCGGCGTCGATCCGGAAGCCGTCGACGCCCAGGGTGAGCAGGTCGTTCAGGTAGTTGGCGATGGTCTGCTGGACGTAGCTGGAGCCGGTGTTCAGGTCGGAGAGGCCGACCAGCTCGCAGTTCTGCACGTTGGAGCGGTCGCCGTAGTTGCTGATCGACGTCCGGCAGGAGTGGAAGTCCTGGTCTTGGTAGTAGCCCGGGTAGTTGTACTTGGTGTAGTTGGTGCCGCCGGTGCCGGTGCCGCTGCCCGCGCTCATGTGGTTGACCACCGCGTCGGCGATCACCTTGACGCCCGCGGCGTGGCAGGTGTTGACCATGTTCTGGAACGAGGTGCGGTCGCCGAGCCGGCCGGCGATCTTGTAGCTGACGGGCTGGTAGGAGGTCCACCACTGGCCGCCCTGGATGTGCTCCTCGGCCGGGGAGACCTCGACGAAGCCGTAGCCCTTGGGGCCGAGGGTGTCGGTGCACGCCTTGGCGACCGAGTCGAACTTCCACTCGAAGAGGGTGGCGGTGACGTCCTTGCCGCCCGGCGGGGTGGCGGTGGCGGTGGGCGCGAGCGTGAGCCCGGCGCCGACCGAGAGGCCGAGCGCCGCGAGCGCGGTGGTGGCGGCGGCGAGGCGCCTTCTGCGGGCGGGGGCGGAGGTGGGCAAGGGGGCACTCCTGGGGGGTGGCCCGGGCCGCGGACGCAGGTCGCGGAACGGGAGGCGGCAGGGTGGGGGGGCCGCGACGGCGGGGGTGGTGCCGTCAGTGCGACAGGGGGAGGGTCGCGACTGCAAGGACGCTGCAAGAGCGTTGAAACTTGCTGGAAACTTGCAGTGGCATGACCATAGGGTCCCCCCGGACGCCCGTCAAGAGAGGTTGCACGGCCGTGACCTGCTACTGATCACCCCCGGGAACGCGCGCGCCGGCCCGCCGCTGACGGTGCGTCAACGGCGGGCCGGCGCGTTCCGGACTCCGGGGAGGTCAGCCCAGCTGCTGCTCGATCAGGTCGCAGGCCCGGGCGGTGCCGCCCTCGGAGCGCGCCCGGGCGCTCAGTTCGCGCGAGCGGGCCGCCACCGCCGGGCTCCCGGTCAGCTCGGCCAGCGCCGCCCGCAACGCCTGCGGCGTCGCGTCCGCCGTGTCGATCCGGCGGGCCACGCCGAGCTCGACCAGCCGGTCGGCGTTCATGAACTGCTCGGCGGCCTGCGGCACCGCGATCATCGGCACCCCGGCGAGCAGGCCCTCCCCGCAGCCGCCCATCCCGGCGTGCGTGACGAAGGCGTCGGCCTGCGCCAGCACCGCCCGCTGCGGCACCCAGGGGTGCACCTCGACGCCGGGCGGCACCTCGCCGAGCTCCGCCGGGTCGGTGTGCTTCCCGATCTGCAGCACCAGGTGCCAGCCGGGCAGGCCGCCGAAGGCCGCCAGGCAGTTGCGGTAGAACTCCGGCTGCCGGGTGAAGGCGGAGCCGAGCGAGACCAGCAGCACCTTCTCCGCCCCGGCCGGGCGCCGCCAACTCCCCTGCTCGGCCCGCAGGTCGAAGCACGGGCCGACGAAGTCCACCGCCTTCCGGTCGACCCGGTCGGCGTGCGGCTGCATCGCCTCGGTGATCATCGCGACGGCCCGGGCCGGGCGCCCGGAGAACTCGTCCACGTCGAGCGTGGTGGCGCCGCTGCCGGCCAGCCACTCGGCGAACCGGGCGAAGTAGGCTTCCGCGCCCGGCAGTTGGCGCAGCTGAGCGCCGATCTCGTCCTGATAGCCGTCCCAGCCGACGATCGTCGGCGAGAGCTGCACGATCGGCCGCCGCTGCGCCTCGGCCAGCGCCCGGGCCGCGTAGGCGCCGATGTCGTACAGGTAGAGGTCGGCCGGGTCGGCGTCGTAGTGCGCGCGCAGCCGGGGCAGCATGGCGATCGCGTCCTCCAGGAAGAGCCGCATGGCGCCGATGGCGTCCGCGGGCCAGTCGTGGTCGGCGACCGGCAGGGTGGAGGGGTGCGGGACGAGTTCGGCGCCGGTGGGGGCGATCAGTTCGGCGACCGCGGGGTCGTTGACGTACGTCACCCGGTGGCCGCGGGCGACGAGTTCGCGGATCACCTCCAGGCTCGGGCGGACGTGGCTGACGGCCGGGATGCCGACCATGGCGATGTGGGCACGGCGGGACGCACGGGTCATGCGGAGAGCACCTGCTTCCGTTCTACGGGGGCGTGGACAACACACCGCACCGCCGGGCGCTGCCGCGAGGGGCGCGGGCGGGCGGGACGCACGGGCTCGGGGCACTGCCCCGGCCGCGTCAGCCGTAGATCTGCTGGAAGGAGGACATACCGGGACCCTAACCCGGAACCGCCCGCCCCGCATCCGATTAACGGACGCGCCGACGGGCGCGCCAACGGGCGCGCCGGGGAACGGCGGAGGCCCCCGGGGAGACGGACTCCCGGGGGCCGCAAGCGAGTTGTCGGACCGTCAGACCGCGTCCGGCCCGCGCTCGCCGGTGCGGACCCGGACGATGCCGTCCACCGGCACCACCCACACCTTGCCGTCGCCGATCTTCCCGGTCCGGGCGGCGGCCACGATCGCGTCGGTGACCCGCTCGGCGTCCTCGTCCTCCACCACCACCTCGATCCGGACCTTGGGCACCAGGTCGATCCGGTACTCCGCGCCGCGGTAGACCTCGGTGTGGCCGTGCTGCCGCCCGTAGCCGCTGGCCTCGGTGACGGTCAGGCCGTGCACGCCGAGCTCCTGCAGCGCGGTCTTGACCTCGTCCAGCTTGAACGGCTTGACGACGGCGGTGATCAGCTTCATACCGTGCGGGTCCTGTCGGAGGCGGGCGCACCGTGCGGGTGCACGCTGGTGGCGTGGGCGCTGGCGGAGCCGTGGCCCAGGACGCCGTGATCGTACGCGTTCTCGGCGTGCACGGCGAGGTCCAGACCGGTGAGTTCGTGCTCGGGCGCGGCCCGGAAGCCCATCACCCGGTCGATCGCCAGGCCGATGCCGTACGTCGCGCCGAACGCGTACCCGGCGACCACCAGCACCGCGACCAGCTGCTTGCCGAGCTGGCCGAGGCCGCCGCCGTGCAGCAGTCCGGCGGGGCCGCCGGTCATCACGGCGGTGGCGAACACGCCGATCAGCAGAGTGCCCAGGACGCCGGCCACGAAGTGCACGCCGACCACGTCCAGCGAGTCGTCGTAGTTCAGCCGGAACTTCCAGCTGACGGCGTAGCAGCAGACCACGCCGGCGGCCAGGCCGACGACCAGGGCGCCGAACAGGTCGACGCTGCCGCAGGAGGGGGTGATGGCGACCAGTCCGGCGACCGCGCCGGAGGCGGCGCCGAGGGTGGTGGCGTGGCCGTCGCGCTTCTTCTCCACCAGCAGCCAGCCGAGCAGGCCCGCGCAGCCGGCCGCCTGGGTGTTGAGGACCGCGGCGGCGGCCAGGCCGTTGGCGCCCATCGCGGAGCCGCCGTTGAAGCCGAACCAGCCGAACCAGAGCAGGCCCGCGCCGAGCAGCACCAGCGGGAGGTTGTGCGGGCGCATCGCCTCCTTCTTGAAGCCGAGCCGCGGGCCGAGCAGCAGGGCCAGGGCGAGGCCGCTGGCGCCGCAGTCGATCTCGACGACGGTGCCGCCGGCGAAGTCGAGGGCGCCGAGGTGCTTGAGGATCCAGCCGTCGGGGGCGAACACCCAGTGCGCGACCGGCACGTAGACCAGCAGCGTCCACACCGCGGTGAAGGCGACCCAGGAGCCGAACTTGGCGCGGTCGGCGATGGCGCCGGAGATCAGCGCGGCGGTGATGATCGCGAAGGTCAGCTGGAAGGTCGCGAACAGCAGGGTGGGAACGTCCCCGGTGAGGCTGTGCGGGGTGATGCCGGACATGCCGAGGTGGTCGAGCGAGCCGATCAGGCCCCAGCCGGCGTCCGTGCCGAAGGCCAGCGAGTAGCCCGCGAGCAGCCAGACCACGGTGACCACGGCGATCGAGACGAAGCTCATCATGATCATGTTGAGCACGCTCTTGGTGCGCACCATGCCGCCGTAGAACAGCGCCAGGCCCGGCGTCATCAGCAGCACGAGCGCGGTGCAGGCCAGCAGCCAGGCGGTGTCGCCGCTGTCCAAGGTGGGTGGGGAGTCAGCGAGGAGCATGCGGGGAGTGTCGCCGGGCCGGATTTCGGGTCGCCGTCACCGGTGTTTCGGCGGTGTTTCGTGTTGCCCGGGGGTTTCCTGGATCTCACCGTCCGGACGTCCGGCGGCCGACGCCGTCGCCGACGTCCGGCGGGCGGCGCGCCGGGGCCCGGCAGCCGGAGGGGTGCGGCTGCCGGGCCCCGACGGACTACCGGGTTCAGCTGGTCTGGATCGCGGTGTCGTCGATCACGAAGGAGGTCTGCAGCGAGGAGTCCTCGACCGCGTTGAACTTCACCGTGACGCTCTGGCCCGCGTAGGCCGACAGGTTGATGCTCTTCTGGGTGTAGCCGGTGGCGGCGTTGACGTTCGAGTACGAGGCGACCGAGGTGCCGTTGACGGTGACGGTCAGCTTGTCGTAGGCGGTGGTGCCGCTCTCGGCGGTGTCGATGTGCAGCCAGTAGCTCAGCGTGGCCGAGCAGCCGGCCGGGATGGTGACGGTCTGGGCGATGCTGTCGGTGTGGGCGGAGCCGTAGCCGTCCAGCCACGCTTTCCAGGAGCCGCCGTGCGCGGCCTCGGAGGAGGAGTTGTCGACCACGCCCGAGGTGCCGGTCCAGGGGCTGGCGGTGCCGGTCTCGAAGCCGGGGTTGCCGAGCAGCTGGGCCGGGGTGCAGCCGGTGCCGCCGCCGGAGGTGACCGTCCAGGTGAAGGAGGCGGTGCCGGTCTTGTTGGCGGCGTCCTTGGCGGTGACGGTGACGCTGTACGTGCCGGCCGCGGTGGCGGTGCCGGTGATCTTGCCGGTGGAGGCGCTGATCGACAGGCCGGTGGGCAGCCCGGTGGCCGAGTAGCTGAGCGGCGCGGTGCCGCCGGAGGCCGTGATCTGCAGGCTGACGGCGCCGTTCAGCGCGGTCGACTGGTTGCCGGGGCTGGTGACGGTCGGGCCGCCGGTGCTGGGCAGCGAGCCGACGTTGACGGCGGCCCAGGCGGTGGCGGTGGCGTTGTACTCGGCCGAGCCCGCGCCGTACAGGTCGGTGGCGGCGGAGAGCATGCCGGCCCGGGCGCTCGCGTAGTTGGTGGTGGAGGTCCAGTAGGTGGTCAGCGCCCGGTACCAGATGGCGGCGGCCTTGTCCCGGCCGATGCCGGTGACGGTGATGCTGTTGACGGTGGGCGAGTTGTAGCTGACGCCGTTGATCGTCTTGGCGCCGCTGCCCTCGGCCAGCAGGTAGAAGGCGTGGTTGCCGACGCCCGAGGAGTAGTGGACGTCCTTGTTGCCGACCGTGGAGGACCAGCTGTCGGCGGACGCGCCGTCCTTGGAGGGCTTGTCCATGTAGCGCAGCGGCGTGCCGTCGCCGTTGATGTTGATCAGCTCGCCGATCAGGTAGTCCGGGTTGTCGGTGGGCAGGTTCGCGTAGAACTCGACCATGGTGCCGAACACGTCCGAGGTGGACTCGTTCAGGCCGCCGGACTCGCCCGAGTAGTTCAGGCCCGCGGTGTTGGAGGTGACGCCGTGCGTCATCTCGTGGCCCGCGACGTCGAGTTCGGTCAGCGGGTGGGTGTTGCCCGAGCCGTCGCCGTAGGTCATGCAGAAGCAGCTGTCGTCCCAGAACGCGTTGACGTAGTTGCTGCCGTAGTGCACCCGGCTGTACGCGCCGACCCCGTCGTTGCGGATGCCGTTGCGGCCGAAGGTGTTCTTGTAGTAGTCCCAGGTCGACGCGACGCCGTAGTGGGCGTCGACGGCCGCGGACTCGCCGTTGGAGACGGTGCCGTTGCCCCAGCTGTCGGTGGACTTGGAGTACAGCGTGCCGTTGCCGCTGGTCCCGTTGGCCAGGTTGGTGGTGTACATCCCGCCGCGGGTCGGGTCCTTGAGCTGGTAGTTGGAGCCGGACTGCGAGGTGCCGAGGGTGACGTTGCCGACGAAGACGCCGTTGCCGGTGCCGGTCTGCACGCCCTCCCACTTCTGGATCACGGCGCCGCTGGTGGCGTCGGTGACCACGTGCAGCTTGCTCGGGGTGCCGTCCTCCTGGACGCCGGAGACCACGGTCTCCCAGGCCAGGCGCGGGTTGTTGTCGGCGGCCCAGACCACCAGCCGGGGCGCGGTGTCCAGGGCGGAGCCGGCCTGGGCGGCCAGCGCGGCGGCCTGGCCCTTGGCGGCGGCCAGCTTCGGGGTGGTGGAGAGGCCGTCCAGCGAGGCGGAGGAGGCCCGGTCGACGCCCTTGGTGGTGCCGTTGGCGGCCTGGTGGACGATCAGGTCGCCGCCGAGGACGGGCAGTCCGCCGTAGGTGCGCTCGTAGCGGAAGTGCTGGGTGCCGTCGGCGTCCTTGGACGCGTCCTTGACCACCAGCTTCTCCTGGGCGCCCAGGCCGAGTGCCTGGGCGAACCCTGCCGAGCGGCTGCCCGCGTCGGAGATCAGCTGGGCGTGCCCGGCGGCGGCCTGCTGGGAGGCGGCCTGGCCGGCCGACGAGGGGGCGGCGGGGGCGGCCTGGGCCACCGCCGCGGGGATCGCGGTCACCAGTAGGGCGGTGGTGGCCGCGAGGGCGGCCATGCTCACGCGGGCATGCGTGCGGCGAGACATGCGGGACTCCTTTACCGACCGTCGCGGGGTCACGAGCGGTGGAGAGAATCTGGCCGCGGTTGCGGCGCAGCGGGGGCCCCTGCCGCCGGTTCGCGGCGCGGGGTGCGGTGCGGGTTCGCGGTGCCGGACGCACTGGGGTACGCGCGCCGGGGCTGCTGCCGCCGGCGTCCTCGGGGAGGAACGTTCCAGCGGGAGAGGGGAGTTGGGGCTACCTGTCGGTTCGCAGCCGGGGGAATCCTGGCAGCAAACACCATGCGAATGACAGATGCATGCCAGGGTTTGACCGATTAATGACCGCCCCGCCACCTGCCCGACGGCCCCTCATGGTCCGGCATGTGGGACGGATCCGGGAAGGTCCGTGCCAAACCTCCCCGCCCGTCATCGGTTTTCGGCCAACACGGCCAGGGGCCCCACCCGGAGGTGAGGCCCCTGTTACCGCTGGGAAACCATCAGTTCTGGACGAACACCGCGACCGTCCGGCCCGGCACCGTGAAGGTCCCCGAGGCCGGGTCGAAGGCTGCCCGCTTGACCACCGGGTCGCTGCCCTTCGCCTGCACCGCGTGCAGCTGCTGCTTGCTGCCGCGCAGGCCCGCCACGGTCTGGGTCTGCGCGGTCGGGGTGGCGTTGAAGACCACCGTGATGCCCTTCTCGGCGCCCTTCAGCCCGGTGCCGTCCAGGTGCATGGTGATCACGCCCGGGTTCTCCCCCGCGGTGCCGGACAGCGGGAAGGACAGCCGGCGCTGCACCTCCGCCGTGCTGGCCAGCGCGAACAGCGGCGAGGACTGCCGGATCTTCAGGAACTGCTGGTAGATGGCCGTGCTGGCGCCCATCTCGTTGCAGCCCGCCCGCAGCTTCGGGTCGGCCAGCAGCTGCTTGTCCCGGGCCCACATCGACTGGTTGTCGGCCGCCATCGGCAGGCCCCGGCCCCAGCCGTTGCCCTGCTTGCAGTCCCAGGAGATCGAGTTGAACCAGTCGCCGGAGTCGAAGGAGTTGGCGTCCAGCGACTTCGAGCGCAGCAGGTCGCTGCCGGCCTGGGCGAAGCCCGGGCCCTGGCTCAGCGCGGTCAGCGACAGGCCGAGCGCCTGCATCCGGGCCCGGTCGGCGGGCGAGGTGCCCTGCGGCAGCTTGAACGCCAGCGCGTCGTACAGGTCCGCGTTGTCGTGCGCGTCCAGGTACTCCACCGCCTCGCCGGGGTTGGCCGCGTAGCCGGTCGGCGAGCCGTTGTAGTCGACGCCGCCGCCGGTGACCGCCTTGCCGCTGCTGTCGGTGAACTCGTAGGCCGACAGGTTGCCGGTCAGGCCGACCTTGACCTGGTCCATCTGGTGCAGCAGCCGGGCCTTCTGCTGCTCGGGGGTGCCGTTGTCGGCCGAGCCGTTCGGGTCGGTGAACAGGCCGGAGGCGAAGCCCTGCTGCGGGGCCGAGGACAGCTCGTAGTTGCCGCCGCGCCCGGCGTCCCGGATCCGGTCGTTGAAGGTCGCGATGCCGGTGCCGGCCATGTTGACCTGGGTGGCCTGGACGAACCGGGCGTCGTTGGCCACGGTGCCGAAGTTCCAGCCCTCGCCGTACAGGAAGACGTTCTTGCCGTCGACGCCGTCCTTCTGCGGGGTCAGCGCCCGCAACGCGGACTGCACGTCCAGCATGGTCGACTTCGGGTCCAGGCCCATCAGGTCGAACCGGAAGCCGTCCACCCGGTACTGCTTGGCCCAGGTCACCACCGAGTCCACGACCAGCTTGTTCATCATGGCGTGCTCGGGTGCGGTGTCGGCGCAGCAGGAGTCGGTGGTGACCTTGCCGCTGTCGCTGAGCCGCTGGTAGTAGCCGGGGACGACCTTGTCGAGCACCGACTTGTCGTCCTGCCCGGCCGCGGCGGTGTGGTTGTACACCACGTCCAGCACCACTCGCAGGCCCGCCTCGTGCATCGCCTGCACCATCTCGCGGAACTGCTCGGTGCGCGCCGTGCCGTTCGGGTCGGTGGCGTACGAGCCCTCCGGCACCGTGTAGTGCAGCGGGTCGTAGCCCCAGTTGTAGGCGTCGTCGGCCTGCACGGCCGCCACGCACTCCTGCTGCCCGTCCGAGTCGGCGGCCAGCGCGGCCAGGTCGCAGGCCGGGAGCTTCTGGTCGGCCCGGTTCTCCCGGATGGTGGCGATGTCGAAGGTCGGCAGCAGGTGGACGGTGGTCACCCCGGCCTTGGCCAGCTCCTTCAGGTGCTGCATGCCCGCCGACCTGGACTGCGTGAACGCCAGGTAGGTGCCCCGCTCGTCGGCCGGCACGGTGCTGTCGGCGGACGAGAAGTCCCGCACGTGCAGCTCCTGGATCTGCTGCTTGACCGCCGGGATCGCCTCCGGGCTGCGGTGCTGGTCCCAGCCCTTCGGCTTGGTCGCGGCCGAGGACAGGTCGGCGACCAGGCTGCGCTTGGAGTCGGCGGCCAGCGCGGTCGAGTACGGGTCGGTGACCAGGTTGGTGACCACCTGCTGGACGCTCGGCGCCCACACCTTCACCTGGTACAGGTAGTACTTGCCGTCCAGGTCCTTGGCGTCCCCGGTCAGCGACCAGACGCCGGTCGCGTCGTCCCGCTTCAGCGGCAGGGTCTTCGGGGTGCCGCCGCTCGCCTTGTCGAACAGCTGCACCGCGACGTCGGTGGCGGTCGGCGCCCACAGCGACAGCGTCACCCGGCGCTTGTCGCCCTTGTCCTTGCCGTTCCCGTTGCCGTTGCCGTTGCCGTTGCCGTTGTTGCCCTTGCCCTGGTCGCCCGAGTACACCGGGCCGAGCTGCGCGGAGGCCGCCTTGGCCGCGTACAGGTCGTCCAGCACGCCGGGGGTCTGCACGCCGGTGGCGGCCAGCGCGGCGCCGTTGGGCAGGTGCTCGGTGAACACCACCTGGGCGCGCAGCGCGGCGGTGATCCGGCCCGCGTCGCGCGGGTCGACGGTGAACGCCCGGTACCCGGCCAGGTGCGGGAACTTCGCCTTCTGCGCGTCGGTGAGGCCGGCCGCCGGGTCGAGCCGGATCCAGTGGCCCGGCTTGGACAGCACGCCCTTGTCGACGCTCAGTCCGCCCTCGGGGTCGTAGATCAGCTGGGCGCTGGTGCCGCCCTTCAGCTGGGCGTCCGCCGCACCGTAGTTGGCGGGCACCACGACGGTCCTGGCGTCGATCCACTGGGCCTTGGCCGAGCCCAGGTCGAGCTGGGAGGAGGTGCCGGCGCTCTGCGGCAGCAGGTGGCCCTCCTGCCCGCCGACGATCCAGATCTCCCGGCCGGAGGTGGCGAAGTCGAGCGACTGGTCCTGCGGCAGGTCCTTGTCGCCGCCGTTGTGGATGATGTAGCTGAGGCTGGTCGCGCCCTCGGCCAGCGGCACCTCGAAGACCGCGCCGAACGCGTCCTGCCGGGCGGGCATCAGCGGGTTGCCCCAGTCGGTGGGGGTGGCCGCGCCGGTCCAGTCGTGCAGGCCCCAGCCGGTGTAGTCACCGTCGGCCCGCCGGTAGTGGATGACCGCCTTGCCCTCCGGCACCGGCTGCGCGCCGTCCGGGTTCGCGGTGCGGACGGTGGCGTCACCCTCCTTGATCCACACCTCGCCGGTGGCGGAGATGTCGATGTGCCGGTCCTGGTCGACGTCCTTGGTGCCGTTGTTCTCCACCACGAACCCGACGTCGGACGCCCCGCCCTTGAGCTTCACGTACGCGAACGCGCCGTAGGCGTCCCGCCCGACGAAGCCGTGCCCCTCCGGCCAGGTGGTCGCCTCGCCGTCGGCGAGGTCGCCCCAGGCGTAGAGGTTCCAGCCGTCGTAGTTCCCGTCCTGCCGCTGGTAGTGCACCACCGCGTACTCGCGGGTCACCGCGCTCGGCGCGGGGGTCGGCGCCTGCTGCCCGGTGGTGAACTGCCCGGTGGTGGAGGCCAGCCGGCCCGCCGAGTCCTCGACGACGGCCTTGAACCGGACGACGGTGCCCGGCGCGACCCCGT
Source organism: Kitasatospora sp. NPDC004272 (assembly GCF_053603035.1). Taxonomy (NCBI): domain Bacteria; kingdom Bacillati; phylum Actinomycetota; class Actinomycetes; order Kitasatosporales; family Streptomycetaceae; genus Kitasatospora; species Kitasatospora sp. NPDC004272. The sequence goes on from NZ_JBSGET010000056.1 coordinate 42,520, forward strand.
CCAGGTTCTGCGTGACGCGGTACGTCCCGTTGTCGGCGGTGCCGAGCGTCTGCCAGGCCCCGTCCCCGACCTGCGCGGCGAAGGTGACCCGGTTGAAGCCGCCGCCGGGCACGTCCGCGCCCAGCGTGACGGTGCCGTACGAGCCGTCGGCGGGCGCGCTCGCCGTGATCGACGGACCGGCCGCCGGCTTGGCCAGCTTGTGCTTGGCCTTCAGCACCACCGAGGACATCGCCGGGACGGTGACCGTCACCTTGCCGTCCGCCCCGCTGGTGACCTTGCCGCCGATGCCGTACAGGCCGTCGAAGTCCATGCCCGCGGAGAAGGTGTCCAGCGTGACGGTCTTCGCCTCGGTGGCGTTGTTGACCGCCGCCAGGTACTCGACCTGCTCCTTGGCGTCGATCCGGGAGAACGCGTACACGCCCGGCCCGTCGGCCGCGTACCGCTCGACCTGGGCGCCGTCGGCCAGCGCCGGGTTGTCCTTGCGCAGCTTCGCCAGGCCGGTGATGCCCCGGTAGAGCGCGCCGTCCTCGCCGTAGCGGTCCTTCGAGCCGGAGGCGCCGCCGATCACGGTGTCGGTGTTGTACGAGGGGGTCTTCGAGGCGAACATGTCCTGCCGGGCGTCCTTGTCGCCGCCCGCACCGGTGAAGCCCTGCTCGTCGCCGTAGTAGACCACCGGCTGGCCGCGGGTGAGGAACTGCAGCTCGTTGGCCAGCCGGTCCTTGGCCAGCAGCGCGTCGTTCGAGGCGCCCGGGTTGTCGGTCTGCAGGAAGGAGCCGAACCGGCCCATGTCGTGGTTGCCGAGGAAGGTCGGCAGCTCGTAGGCGTCGGTGTCGGCGGTGGTGTACCGGTAGTCCTGCGCGTACAGCTCGCTGAGCGCCTTGGCCGAGCCGTTCTGCGAGACGTACTTGCGGGCCGCCTCCTGGAACGCGAAGTCCAGGGTGGCCTGCAGCTTGCCCTGGGTGACGTACGGGGAGGTGATCGCCGGGTCGCCCGAGTACACCTCGCCGAACATGAAGAACTTCTTGTTGCCCTGCTGGGCGGCGAACTGCTTCAGCGCGGGCGCCCACTGCTCCCAGAACGCCAGGTTGACGTGCTTGACGGTGTCGATCCGGAAGCCGTCGACGCCGGTCTCGGCGACCCACTGCTGGTAGATCTTCTCCATCCCCGCGACGACCTTGGGGTTCTGGGTGTCCAGGTCGTCCAGGCCGGAGAAGTCGCCCTCGGTCGCGGACTCGCCGACGAAGGTCGAGTTGCCGCGGTTGTGGTAGAGCGACGGGTCGTTCAGCCAGGACGGGGTCTTGGCGGTCGCGCCCGCCTGGTCGCGCAGCACCGGGGTGTAGGGGAAGGAGTCCTTGGTGATGCTCGGCCACTGCGCCCGGGCGTCGGCGACCGCGGTCTCGTCGACCGGGTTGCCGTCCGCGTCGAGGGTCGGGTAGGCGCCCTCGGAACGGTAGTCGTACGTCTTCTCCGCGTAGTCGATGACGTCGGCGGTGTGGTTGGTGATGACGTCGAAGAAGACCTTGATGCCGCGCTTGTGCGCCTTGTCGATCAGCTCCTTGAGCTGGGCGTTGGTGCCGAAGTGCGGGTCGACCTGGGTGAAGTCGGTGATCCAGTAGCCGTGGTAGCCGGCCGAGGCGTCCGCGCCGGCGCCCTGCACGGGCTGGTTCTTGAAGATCGGCGCCATCCAGATCGCGGTGGTGCCGAGGTCCTGGATGTAGTCGAGCTTGTCGATCAGGCCCTGCAGGTCACCGCCGTGGTAGAAGCCCTTGTCGGCCGGGTCGAGGCCGTTGTCCATCCGGCCGCCGGTGATGCCGCCGGTGTCGTTGGCGGTGCTGCCGTTGGCGAAGCGGTCCGGCAGCACGAAGTAGAACTGCTCGCGGGTCAGGTCGTGCCGGGCCGCGGTGGCCGCCAGGTCCTTGTCGGACGGCGGGGCGGGCGGGGTGGACGCGGCCGCGGCGAACGGCACGGCGCCCAGGGTGGCGGCGATCAGCGAGGCCGCGACCAGGACGGCGGCCCGTCCGGGGCGGCGGTACGGGGTGGTGCGGCGCTGGGGGCGGAACGGGGCGTCGGCCACGGCAGGGCTCTCCCTCGGGGGCGCTCGGGCAAGGGGTGGGTGGCGTGGAACCTAGCGCCCTGCAAGATGTTTCAGCAAGATGCGAAAGGGGTTTCCGGCCCGAGTCATACCGAGTCGTGACCTGAGCCCCTCCCCGCGGCCCGGGTGGGTGCGTGTCCGAACCAGACCCCGGTTCGACCCCTGGTAACCCGCGCGCCACAATGGAGCGCATGCGCCTCGAAAACCGATCGACCCCTACCCCCGTGGGGGGACAGTCGGTGAAGAATCCCCGACCAGAGGATGAGCAAGCGGCCACAGCCGGTCTGGCAGACTTCTCCTCCATGGGGGAACCGACCGAGATCCAGACAGCCGGCGCCGAACGTGCCGACCGGACCACGCACGACGGTTCCGAACCGGGAACGGAGCACACCCCCCGTCAGCCCGGCGGAGCCACCCGCGTCGCCCAGTCGCCCGCCGCCGCCGTCCGCAACCGCCTGCGCGAGCAGCGCCGCAGCCCGCGCCGTCCGCACCTGCTCTTCGAACTCGCCCTGATCGGCCTCAGCTACTGGCTGTACTCGCTGGTCCGCAACGCCGTCCCGGAGCAGGCCGAGATCGCCCAGAAGCACGCGACCTGGGTCTGGAACCTGGAGCACACCCTCGGCATCGCCGTGGAGCGCTCCGTCAACCACGGCGTGAACTCGGTGACCTGGCTCATCGTCGGGATGAACTACTACTACGCCACCCTGCACTTCATCATCACCATCGGCGTGCTGGTCTGGCTCTACCGCTCCCACCCCGGCCGCTACGCCGCCTCCCGGACGGTGCTGTTCATCACCACCGGCATCGCCCTGGTCGGCTTCTACTGCTTCCCGCTGGCCCCGCCCCGCCTGATGACCGGCGGCGGCTTCCTCGACACCGTCACGCTCCACCAGACCTGGGGCTCGCTGGCCTCCGGCGCCGGGGCGACGGTCTCCAACCAGTACGCCGCGATGCCCTCGATGCACATCGGCTGGTCCACCTGGTGCGGCCTGACCGTCTTCTTCCTGGCCCGCCGCACCTGGGTCCGCCTGCTCGGCCTCGCCTACCCCGTGGTCACCCTGAGCGTGATCGTCTCCACCGCCAACCACTTCTGGCTGGACGCGGTCGGCGGCCTGGTCTGCCTCGCCGTCGGCTTCCTCGCCGCCCGCCTGCTCTACCACACCTGGGTCTACCGCCTGCCCCGCAGGCCCGGCGACCCGGTCCGCCGGGAGCTCACCGTCCCCGCCCAGTGGGACACCAAGGTCAACGCGTAGGGCCCGCGGCCCGGAACGCGCGGAACCGCGCGACCGGCCACGCACCCCCCGGAGGACCGCGGCACAGGACGGACCCGCCACCTGCGCCGCGGTCCTCCGGCACGTCCGGGGCCCGTGCTACTCCCCGCCGTAGAACAGCCGCTCCACCACCCGGCGCGCGCGCCGCGTCGTCCGCCGGTACTCGTCCACCAGCTCCCCCGAGTGCCCCACCCCGTAGCCCAGGTAGCGCGCCACCCCCGCCAGCTCCCGGGCGTCGCCGGGGAAGCTGTCCCCGGCCCGCCCGCGCACCAGCATCACCGCGGCGCGCACCCGGGAGGCCAGCACCCAGGCCGCGTCCAGCACCTCCGCGTCCTCCCGGTCGACCAGGCCCGCCGCCGCCGCGGCGGCCAGCGCCGCCCGGGTGCGGGTGGTGCGCAGGGCGGGCAGCTCGTGGCCGTGCCGGAGCTGGAGCAGCTGCACCGTCCACTCGACGTCGGCCAGCCCGCCGCGGCCGATCTTGGTGTGGGTGGTGGGGTCGGCGCCGCGCGGCAGCCGCTCGGACTCGATCCGGGCCTTGATCCGGCGGATCTCCACCAGGTCCCGGTCGGGGACGCCCGCGCCGGGGTAGCGCAGCGGGTCGATCAGCTCGCGGAAGCGCTCCCCCAGCTCCGCGTCCCCGGCCGTCGCCTCGGCCCGCAGCAGCGCCTGGCTCTCCCAGGCGTGCGACCAGCGCGCGTAGTACGCCGCGTACGAGCCGAGGGTGCGCACCAGCGGGCCGTTGCGGCCCTCGGGGCGCAGGTCGGCGTCGACCAGCAGCGGGGGTTCGACGGACGGGGAGGCCAGCAGGGTGCGCAGTTCGCCGATCACCTCGCGGGCGGCCCGCGCGGCCTCCTCGTCGGGGACGCCGGGCTTCGGCTCGTGCACGAACAGCACGTCCGCGTCCGAGCCGTAGCCGAGTTCGTGGCCGCCGAACCGGCCCATCGCGACGATCGCGATCCGGGTGGGCAGTTCGCCGCCCCGGGCCTCCCAGCCGTCGGTGGCGGCGCGCAGCGCGCCCTGCAGGGTGGCGGCGGTGATCGAGGTGAGTGCCTCGCCCGCGAGGTCGAGGGCGCGGGCCGGGTCCTCGTCGAGCCGGCCGAGCACGTCGGCGGCGGCGGTGCGGAACAGTTCGCGGCGCCGGACCGCCCGCGCGGCGGCGATGCCCGCGGTCGGCCGCTCCGGCGGCCC
>NZ_JBSGET010000057.1:0-46770 GCF_053603035.1 Kitasatospora sp. NPDC004272
GGGCACCGACGTCGGACCGGATGCCGGCGCCGCGACCGCGGAAGAAGCCGCCGTGCACCTGGTGTACCCTCGGGCCCGGCCCGCGGGCCGACCCGACGGAAGCACGCCGCGCCGACGACGTGAAGAAGGGGGACAAGGCGGGGAAGGCGGAGAAGGGCGGGAAACCGACCGGGAAGGGGCCGAAGCGGTGACGGGCGTCCCGGTCGTGCTTGGCCCGAGGGGCCGTTCGGACGACCCCACCCCGTCGGTCGGCCGGGATCGCGGGTCGGCGGACACCCGGACCCGCTCCGGGAGGGGGAGCAGGATCGTGGCATCGCCGGATGCCCCGGGCCGCGGTGAATATTCCTACGAATCTCCCCAGTTCACCGGGGTAGGCGGAGCCCGTCAGCGAAAGGGCGCGAGCGGCGCAGACGGTTCGAGGAGGACGCGATGAGCACGGGCGACAAGATCCACAACACCGGTGACAAGCTCAAGGGCACCGTCAAGGAGACCGCCGGCAAGGCCGTCGGCAACGAGCGCCTCGAAGCCGAGGGCAGGGCCGACCAGGCCAAGGGCGACCTCAAGCAGGCCGGCGAGCACGTCAAGGACGCCTTCAAGAGCTAGACGTCACCGAGCAGTTCGCGTGTGGGTCCGCCCGGCCGTCGGGCGGACCCACGCACGTCCGCGTCGGGAGGGTGCCTGTCGCCGTCCTTCCCTCCGGCGCCCGCTCCGGCCGTCCACCGCGCACCCGCCGGTGGTCCCGCGGCGGGGGCGGGCGGCCGGCGGAACGCGAGGGCGGCAGGGCAGTGGAAGCCGTGCATCGATGACAAGGGAGGCAGCTGTGGCCAGGGGCATCTGGGACTACGAGAGTGCCGAGGGGTACAACGCGGGCGACGACCTGACGGGGTACCGGGTGGAGGCCGCGGACGGCCGCATCGGCAAGGTCGACAAGCACAGCGAGGAGGTCGGGCGGGCCCATCTCGTGGTCGACACCGGTCCGTGGATCTTCGGCCGCACCGTGGTCGTCCCCGCGGGCACCATCAACCGGATCGACCACGACGACAGGTCCGTGTGGCTGGACCGCACCATGGAGGACGTCCGCAACTCACCCGAGTTCGACCCCGACGTCCACGGTGACGGTTCCGACTACCACCAAGCCCTCGGTGCCTACTACCTGGGGACCGCCTGAACCCCGGCCGGGTGCGGCGCGGGCGGGCCGTCCCGCGCCGCACCCGGCCGGGCCCGGGCGGCCTCGGCCGGGAACGCGCGCCCGTCGGCCCACCACTTCGTGGCCCGGCGTGCACCGCGGCAGCCGCGGCGGGAGGTCCCCCTCGGCGAGGTGCAGATCGGTGCGGCACACGCCGCACGCCTCCACCTCCACCTCACACCAGGATCTCGCCCGCACCGGGACGGGCGGCGGCCGGCGCTCCAGGACGAGCGGCCGGCACCGGTCGCCCCCACCGGTCCGGGGCGGGCCACCACCCAAGCCCGGTTCTCCGCGGAGGGCGGTCGCGCGTTCTCCATCGTCCACTCCGTTCTCCCGCAGCTGTCCGCACGGGCGGGTCGGTCCGTGCGCGGCTCCCCTCCAGCGGGCTCCCGTACCCGCCCGGTGCCGAGCCGGGCTGTCACCCGGGTCCGTTGTCGGGTGGAAAGGGCCGTTCGGACCCATGCGGTACCGGGCCGCTCCCAGGGAGGCTGGAGGGGACACGGGGGAGCCCGGCCGGTTGAGGAGGCGGACGTCGTGCGGACGCGACCGAGGCAGCGGAGCAACCCGCTCAGGCGGAGCAGCGACCGCGTCCAGTGGTGGGTGTCCCGGCTCCTGCTGGTGCTCGCCCTCGCCGGCCTCCCGGCGGCCGTCGCCGCCGGCCTGGCGTCCTACCACTCCCAGGCCCGGGCGGCACAGGTCCAGGCCGCCGCCCGGCACCCGGTGACGGCACGGCTCGCCGAGGACGTACCGGCCGGACTCGCCACCCGCACCGTGCCGGCCGCCGTCACCTGGACCGCCGGCGGCACCGTCCACCGGGCCGTCGTCGAGGTGGAATCCGGCCAGGGCGTCGGCGTCCCGGTGCGGATCTGGCTGGACGCGGACGGCACGGTCGTCCACGCGCCCGCCACCGCCGGCCAGGCCGCGGCGGCGGGGTGGACCGCGGCCCTGGTCACCGCCACCGCGCTGCCCCTGGTCAGCGTGCTCGCCTGGAAGGGCACGCTGTGCGTCCTCGACCGGCGCCGCTACGCCCGCTGGGACGCCGAGTGGCAGCAGGTCGAACCCCGCTGGACCCGCCGCCAGCCGAGCTGACGCGCCCGCCGACGCCTCCGTCGCCGGTCCGGCGGGCGGCGAACCGGACGCGTCATCCGCGGACTCCGCCCGGGAGGGGGTCAGTTGATGTGGAGCGTCGTGACGGTGCCGTAGTTCTTGGTGAGGGCCTCGTTCTTGCCGAAGGTGTGGCGGTACAGGGAGCCGTCGCCGGGCTCGTACTCGAAGTAGCCGGCGTTGTTGCCGCTGCTGAAGCTCGTCACCGACGACTGGTCGATCCAGATGTCGCCGGCGTTCGCGAAGCACCGCCGGAAGCCGGTGCCGTTGTCGTTGGTGACGCCGATGGTGAAGTAGTCGCCGACGAACAGGCATTCGGCGAAGTTGACCTCGTTGGTGGCGTGGGCGGGCACGGCGCCGGCGGTCAGGGCCAGCACGGCGGTTCCGGCGGCCACGGCGATCCGTCGCTTCAGCATGACGCGGACTCCCTGGGGTGCGGGTGGGGCTCGTATCGGACCGTACGGATACTAACAAGGAGTGCCCGTGCGAGTGCGGAGGGTGATGCGGCCCGGAAGTCGGCCCAGCCCCGGCCGTGGTCGGGCGGCTTCCCCGGCCGTCGGCGCCACCCCGTGCAACCGGCGTGTTGTGCGCGGGCGGGGACAGCGGGGGCGGAAGGACCCCGCACGGCGAGGGGAGCCCGGGTCCAGCACGAGCGCACCCCCTGCGCACCGCGCCCGCCGCGGGGCCGTCGACTCTCCGTGCCCGCCCGTGGCGGCGGGCCCGTGGTGGTCCGCCGCGGCGCTGCTGGTCGGCTGGGCCGGGGTGCCGGCCGTGCCGGCGGTCCGGTGGCAGGACACCATCCCCCGGTTCGCTCCACGACCGAAGCGGGCGGCGGCGATCGTCACCGACCACGGCGGACGCACCTCGCACGCGGCGATCGTCAGCCGCGAACTCGGCGTCCCCGCCCTGGTCGGCACCGGCCGGGCCACCGCGGTCCTCGCCGACGGGCAGGAGGTCACCGTCTCCTGCGCCGAGGGGGAACAGGGCCGGGTCTACGCCGGGCGGGTCGACTGGGAGGAGACCGAGACCGACCTCTCCGCGCTCCCGACCACCCGCACCCGCGTCATGCTGAACCTCGCCGACCCGGCCGCCGCCCTGCGCTGGTGGCGGCTGCCCGCCGACGGGGTCGGCCTGGCCCGCACGGAGTTCGTCGTTGTCCACCAGGTGCGGGTCCACCCGATGGCCCTGGTCCGCCCGGAGCGCCTGGACGCCGAGGACCGGCGGGCCGTCGACGCCCTCACCGACGGGTACCCCGACCGCACCGAGTACTTCGTCACCGAGTACTTCGTCGACCGGCTCGCCCAGGGCGTCGCCCAGCTCGCCGCCTCCCGGTGGCCCGACCCGGTGGTCGTCCGCACCAGCGACTTCAAGAGCAACGAGTACGCCCGCCTGCTCGGCGGCCGCCCGTTCCAGCCGCTACTACGACGACCGCTACCGGGAGGGCTTCGCGCTGGAGTGCCGGGCGCTGCGTCGGGTGCGCGAGGAGACCGGCCTGACCAACCTCGTGGTGATGATCCCGTTCTGCCCCACCCCGGGCGAGGCCGACCGGGTGCTCGCCGAGGAGTTCGCCGCCCGCTTCGACGGCTTCTCCATCGGCAGCAACGACCTCACCCAGCTCACCCTCGGCGTCGACCGGGACTCCGACCTGCTCTCCCACCTCTTCGACGAGAGCGACCCCGCCGTCACCCGATCGATCGAACACCTGGTCACCGCCGCCCACGCGGCCGGCCGCCCCGTCGGCCTGTGCGGCCAACGCCCGAGCAACGAACCGGAGTTCACCCGCTTCCTGGTGCGCTGCGGCATCGACTCGGTCTCCGTGGCGCCGGACGGCTTCGCCGCCGTCAAGCAGTGCGCCGCCGAGGCGGAGAACGAAGGCTGACGCACCGGGGCCCGGGTTGGCGAACCGTCCGCCGGCCCGGGCCCCGGCCGTTCAGCGCCCGCCCGCCCGGTAGGCCCGGGGATGCTCGAACGAGGTGTCCGCGTCGTCCTCGGTCCAGTCGAGCGCCTGGTGGACGGCCACCACGCCGTCCACCGCGCGGCACAGGCGCTCGGCGAGCGGGACGAGGCTGCGGCGGGGGAGCCGGCCGGTGAGGGTGACCACGCCGTCGTGCACGGCGACGGAGACGGCCTCCGGGGGCAGCCACAGGGCGCGGCCGAGGACCTCGTGGAGGATCTCCTCGCGGATCGCGCCGTCGTGCCGCAGGAACACCTGTAGCAGGTCGGCCCGGCTGACGATGCCGATCAGGCGGCCGGCCTCGTCCACCACCGGCAGCCGCTTGACCCGGTGGCGGTCCATCTGGCGGGCGGCCTCGCCGACGTTCCAGGACGCACGGGCGGTCACCACGGGGCTGGTCATCAGCCCGCCCGCGGTCTCCGCCTCGGCGCGGGCCTGCTCGGTGGGCCGCAGCCAGCGGCCCGGGTGCCGGTCCTCCGGGTCGGGCAGGACGGCCTCCTTGCGGAGCAGGTCCGCCTCGGAGACCACGCCGACGGGCCGGTCCTGGTCGTCGACCACCGGCACGGCGGTGACGTCGTTGCGGTGGAACAGTGCGGCGACCTCCTTGAAGGGGGTGTCCGGCCGGGCCGTCACCACCTCGCGGGTCATCAGTTCGCGGACGCTCCGGTGCTGCATGGTCCTCACTCCTCGGACGCTCGGTTCCGCCACCTCCACCATCGGCCCGCGCGCCACCGGCCCGACAGGGCCGACCGGACCCCGTACCGGGCCCCGGCGGCCCACGCGGGCGGCCCGGCGGGCAACGGAAGCTGGAAGCGAGCCCCCAGGAGGCCGCCATGGAGAACCAGCCCGCCCCGACGCCCCGCCCGGGACTGCTCACCTTCCTCGGCGGCGTCGGCACCGTCACCGGCAGCAAGTTCCTGGTCGAGACCGACCACGCCCGCGTCATGATCGACCGCGGCCCGTGCCTGGTTCGCCGCCGCCCTGGAGCGGACGCTCGCCCGCGGCGGCACCGTGGTCATCCCCTCCTTCGCCGTCGACCGCACCGAGGTCGTCCTGCACCAGCTCGCCGAACTGCGCCGCACCGGCCGCCTCCCGGCCGGCGTCCCGGTCCAGGTGGACAGCCCGATGGCGCTCGCCACCCTGCGGATCCACCGCGACGCCTTCGCCGACAAGGCCCCCGAGCTGCGCCCCGAGGTCCTGGAACGGGGCGGGGCGGCGATCGGCCCGGAGCCCTTCCACCCGGTCCGTTCCCTCCAGGAGACCCTGGCACTGGAGCACGGCCCGGGCCCCGCGGCCCTGGTCTCCGCCTCCGGCATGGCCACCGGCGGCCGGGTCGTCCACCACCTGCGCCACCTGCTGCCCGACCCCCGCAACACCGTCGTCATCGTCGGCTGCGCGGTCGAGGGCACCCGCGCCCGCGACCTGGTCCGCTGACGGACCGATCGAAAGAGGAGGAATGCCATGAGCACCGTGAGGGCCGCGGTCGGTGACCGCATCATCGTGGAGGCCACCCGCCCCGGCGCCGCCCGCCGCGACGGCGAGGTCGTCGCCCTGCACCACGCCGACGGAAGCCCGCCGTACGACGTGCGCTGGTCGGACACCGGCCGGGTCTCGGAGTACTTCCCCGGCCCGGACGCCCGGATCCACCACTACGCCCACCCCGAACCGCCGTCCCGTCCGCACCTGTTCGCGGACTGACGGTCGGGCCGGGGGCGGGCAGGTGCCGACGAGCCCAATTTTATCGACAGGAGTGTCGGGAACCTGGGCTAGGATGCTGACACTGGTGTCGGTAAACCCTGTCGATGCCTTCCCGCGCCTTGGAACAGGTGGAATTCGGATGTACACGGTGATGAACCGGATGGCGGTCCCCGCAGTCGATGCGGAGGCGTTCGAGGAGCGGTTCGCCGCGAGCATGCGCGCGACGCTGCCCGGGGTGGACGGACTGCTGGGGGCGCGGCTGCCGCGTCCGCAGCAGGAGGGCGGGGTCTACGTGGCGGTGACGGACTTCGCGGACGAGGCGGCGTTCGCGGCCTGGACGCGCTCGGAGTCCTTCCGGGCCGCGCACGGGCCGTCCGAGGGCGGGGCGTCCGCCGACGGGGCGGGCGGCGGCGTGGAGACGTTCGAGACCGTCGCCCCCGTCGGCGCCTGAAGCGAAGGGTCCTGCCGTGTTCCTCGCCCTCCGTGACCTGCGCTTCGCCCGCGGGCGGTTCGCCCTGATCGGCGCCGTGGTCGGCATGATCGCCGTCCTCGGCGTCATCCTGTCCGGGCTGGCCAGCGGCCTCGCCGACTCCGGCGTCTCCGCGCTGCGCGCCCTGCCCGTCACCCACCTCGCCTTCGACCGCTCCGCCACCGGCGAGCTGTTCTCCCGCTCCACCGTCACCACCGACACCGCCGCCCGCTGGGCCGACCGGCCCGGCGTCTGCAAGGCCGAGCCGCTCGGCCAGCAGCTCGTGCACGCCCAGCTCGGCGGCCCCGGCGGCAAGCAGCTCGACCTGGCCGTCCTCGGCGTCGAGCCCGGCGGTTTCCTCGCCCCCGCGCCGCTGTCCGGGAAGCCACTGGCCGACGCCGCCCCGAACGGCGTCCTGGTCAGCGCGGAGATCATCGAGGAGGGCGTCAAGATCGGCGACCGCCTCACCGCCGGCCAGGCCGGAACCGAACTGACCGTCACCGGCACGCTCGGCCACGCCTCCTTCGGTCACGTCGGCGTCGTCTACGCACCCCTGCCGCTGTGGCAGCAGCTCCACTACGGCCTGCCCGGCCCGCTGCCCGACGCCGCCGCCCACCAGGCCACCGCCGTCGCCCTGCAACTCGCCCCCCACGCCGACACCGCCGCCGCCGACCAGGCCCTGGGCACCCGGGCCGTCGACAAGGCCGGCAGCTACGGCGCCTCGCCCGGCTACACCGCCGAATCCAGCACCATGACCCTCATCCGCGCCTTCCTCTACGCCATCTCCGCCCTCGTCGTCGGCTCGTTCTTCACCGTCTGGACCATCCAGCGCCGCCACGAGATCGCCCTGCTCAAGGCGATCGGCGCCTCCACCCGCTACATCCTGCGCGACGCCCTCACCCAGGCCGCCGCCGTCCTGCTCGCCGCCACCGCCGCCGGAACCGCCGTCGGCCTGGCCCTCGGCGGCGCGATGAACGGCTCCGCCCCCTTCTCCCTCCAGGCCGACCAGGTCACCCTCGCCGCCCTGCTGCTCATCGTGCTGGGACTCGCGGGCGCCGCGGCCGCCATCCGCCGCATCACCAAGGTCCAGGCCCTCAGCGCACTCGGAGCCAACCGATGACCCACCCCGCACCCACCCGCGGCGCCGCCGGCGCCCCCGCCGAAGCCGCCACGCTGCGCCTGACCGGCGTCACCCTGCGCCTGGGCAGCGACCGGCAGCAGGTCACCGCCCTCGACGCCGTCGACCTGGCCGTCGCCCCCGGGCAGCTCGTCGCCGTCACCGGCCCCTCCGGCTCGGGCAAGTCCAGCCTCCTCGCGGTGGCCGGCGGCCTGCAGACCCCCACCGCCGGCACCGTCCACATCGCCGGAGTCGACCTGACCACCCTCAAGGAGCACCAGCGCACCGCCCACCGCCGCCGCCACATCGGCTACGTCTTCCAGCACGCCAACCTCTTCGCCTCCCTCACCGCCCGCGAACAGCTCCTGCTCACCGCCCACGTCGCCGGACGCCTCGACCGCGAGACCCGGCAGCGCGCCGACGAACTCCTCGAAGCCGTCGGCATGGCAGCCCGCGCCGACCACCGCCCCGACCGCCTCTCCGGCGGCGAGCGCCAGCGCGTCGGCATCGCCCGGGCCCTGGTCCTCGCCCCCGAGGTCCTGCTCGTCGACGAGCCCACCTCCGCCCTGGACCGCGCCCGCGCCCGCGACATCGTCGACCTGCTCGCCGAGCGGACCCGCGCCCACCGCACCGCCACCGTCATGGTCACCCACGACCACGAGATACTGGACGCGGCCGACCGCGTCCTGACCCTGCGGGACGGCCGCCTGAGCTGACCGAGCCCACGAAAGGCGCCCCCGCCGCATGCCGAAGATCAACGCCGCCACCGTCGCCGAGCACCGTGCCCAGCAACGCGCCGCGCTGATCCGGGCCGCCGTCGACGTCCTCGTCGAACAGGGCGCCGCCGCCGTCACCCCGGCCGCGGTCGGCGCCCGCGCCGGGCTCGCCCGCTCCAGCTTCTACCAGTACTTCCCCTCCGCCGCCGCCCTGCTCGCCGCGATCGTCGAAGAGGCGTTCACCGCCGCCGACACCGCCACCGCCCGGGCCCTCGCCGACGTCCACGACCCCGCCGCCCGGCTCGACGCCTTCGTCCGCACCGAACTCCTCCTCGCCGCCCGCGGCGCCCACCGCCCGGCCAGGGCCCTCCTGCAGGCCGACCTCCCGCCCGAGTGCCTGGCCCGCGTCCACGAACTCCACCACCGGCACTACGCCCCCCTCCAGGCCGCGATCACCGCCCTGACCGGCGGAGCCGACACCCCCGACCTGACCGCCCGACTCGTCGGCGGCACCGTCCAGGCCGCCATGACCGCCGTCGAGCAGGGCGCCGACCCCGACCGCGTCGCCGACCGCGCCCTCGCCCTCCTGCGCCACGGCCTGACCCCGCCGACCGGCTAGGAGTGGAGCCCGCCGCCCGGCCGGCGGTGTCCGTCCCGTGGCTCCGGCGCGTCCGAGCCCGGCTGCCCGTCGACCGCCGCCGCCCGCGGGCGCCGGGGCCCGGGACGTGCTGGTGAGCGACCCGGTCACGCCGGACGGCAACTCGCCGTACCCGGGCGCCGCCCAACTCCTCCGGCGCCCCGCCGGGCCCACCGATGCCGAGATCGGCGCCGGATGCGGTTCTCCACCCTCGCCGCCCGCCTCGGCCTCCTCCCCCGACCCGTTCCGCCGCGGCACGCTCCTCGCCGCTCGCGCCCTGAGCACGGCCGAACGCGACCGGCCCGCTACCAGCGTCGAAGCCCTCGAAGCCGGCCACGGCCGGTCGCCCGACCCCGACCGGCCCTGGAGCGCGGACCTGCGCGCCTCCTTCCACCAACTGCTCGCCGGGGCCGCCGGACTGCTGCTGAGCCGCCCCATGGCGGACGACGGTCACCTGGCACACTGGGCCCGGACGGCCGAACAGCACCCCGGCGACCCCGACCGGGAGTTCGCCCGCGCCATCGGCTCCCTGCCCGTCTTCGTGGCGAGCCGCGAAGGACGGCCGGAGCGCGACCGGCCCCGCACCACCGTCCTCAACGGGACCTGGCCGACCTGGTCACCCGGGCGAAGGCGGCGGCCGACGGCGACCTGGTCTGCTTCGGCGGCGCGGGCCTCGCCTCCGGCCTGCTCCGCGCGGACCCGCCCGACGAACTCCGACTCTTCACCGACCCCGGCTCCGCCGGCACCGGCTTCACCGACCCCGGCCGCACGGTCCTCAGCCCCTGGCCGGCCACCCGCACCTACCGCGCCTCCTCCTCCACCGCCCACGCCTGCGGCGGCGTCGAGACCCGCTGGACGCGGTGACGCCGGCACGGCACCGCAGGGCGTAGCGCCCGCCCCCCCGGGCGGGTGAGCGGCTACGCCCGGCGGACGCGGGCGGTGGTGCGCCGGTAGAGGCGGGTGCCGAGGGTGCGCCACAGGAGCCGGGCGGGGGCGGGCATCTGGCCGAGGAACAGTCGCCGTTCCTGCTCGGTCGCGTCCTCCAAGATCGCGCCGAGGAAGACCAGGAGCCTGGTCCTGGGCACGCTGCGGCGCCCGCGGTCCCCGACCTCGGACCACTCGCGGGGCGTGATGTGATCGGCCATCAGCGGCAGCAGGTGCGCCTCCTCGTCGTCCATGTGGGTGACGGCGTGCCGGTCGAGCACGCGCAGGGCCTCGGCGAGCCGCAGCGCGGTGTCGCGGTCGGCCCGGGCGCGCCAGTGGTGGGTCAGTTCGGTGGCCGCGGCGAGCGCGCCGGCGACGTCCTGGTGCTGCTCGGCCATCCGCGCGACCACGTCCGAGCCGGGGGCGGCCCGTTCCCGCAGCTTGGGCCAGAGCAGGTCGTCCTCGCCCTCGTGGTGCTCGCCCAGGGCGCCGAGGACCAGGTCGAGGTGGTCGGCAAGCACGGCGGTGCGCCGCCGGTCGCCCGGGGCGGCGGCCTCCACCAGGCCGGCCAGGAGCGGTACTTCGCGGCGGAAGACGCGGTGCAGGACGACCATCTCCTGCGGGTCGAGACGCTCGTCGGCGGTGGCCGGGGCGGCGGTGGCGGGCATCGGGCTCCACTCCTGCGGGGGAACGGTGATCGTTCCGGAGCGCCGCAGCCTAGTACGCCGGTGGGGTCCGACGTGACGGCCGCCGGCCCGCCCGTCGGATCGTTCACGGAGGGGGCCTGTCCGGCGCGGGTGCCCGCCGTGGGTCGGGCGGGCGGGCCGGGGCGGACCGGTCGGCGGGTCCGCGCGGGCGGTTCGCGCACCGGCTCGCGCGGAGCCGGTCACGGGAGGCCGGTCACGGCTGCGGCGAGCGCCCGGGCCACGGGCACCGGCGCCGTACCGCCCCGCCCCTCACCGCCCCTTACCGGGCAGCGGACGGCGGCGCAGCCGGCGCAGGTACGGGTCGAACGGGCGGCGCGGATCGCCGCCGGGTCCGGGCGGCCGCGGCGCTGAGCCGGGGCGGCGGTTCAGCGCCCCGCAGCCGGGCGGAGGGTGTCGTCGGTGCGGTGGTCGAGCAGCACGGTGACGTCCACGACGCCGTCCACGCTGCGGCACAGGCGTTCCAGCACGTCGGCGAGGCTGCGCCGCTCCACCGTGCCGGTCAGGGTGACCCGGCCCTCCTCGACCGTGACGCCGAGGGCGTCCGGGGACAGGCCCATCGTCTCGTCGAGGACGTCGTGGCGGATCTCCTCGCGGATCGCCCGGTCCTGCCGCAGGAAGACCCGCAGCAGGTCGCCGCGGCTGACGATGCCGATCAGCCGGCCGGCCTCGTCGACGACGGGCAGCCGCTTGAGGTGCGCGTGCTGCATCCGGCGGGCAGCCTCGACGGCCGTCCACTCGGGACGGCAGCACAGCGCCGGACGGCTCATCAGCTCGCCCGCGGTGGTGGCCCGGCTGCGGGCGGCCTGCTCGGGGGGCAGGCCGGGGGTGAGCAGCAGCCCGGACGGGTCCTCCCGGGCGCACTCGCCGAGCAGCAGGTCCGCCTCGGAGACGATCCCGACGGGCCGGTCCTCGGCGTCCAGCACGGGTACCGCCGTGATGTCGTGCTCGGCCAGCAGCCGGGCGATCTCCTTGAACCCGGTGCCGGGTCGCACGCTCACCACCGGACGGGTCATCAGTTGTCCCACGGTTCGGTGTCGCATCGTCGCTCCCCTTGTCTGTCGCTGTCGCTGTCCGTGTACGGTCGCGGCTCACGGCGCGTCGTGGCGGACCACGACGACCGGGCAGGGCGCGTGCTGGACGCAGTGCTGGCCGACCGAGCCCAGCAGCGCCCCGGTGAAGCCGCCGTGGCCGCGGCTCCCGACCACCAGCAGTTCGGCGCCGCGCGCCGCGGCCAGCAGGGCCGCGACCGCGCCGCCCTTGACGACCCGGGTGGTGGTCCGCACCGGGCGCCCGTGGTCGGACACCTCGGCGACCGCGTTGTCGAGGACCTTGCGCGCGATGCCGGCCCCGAACTCCCCGTCGTCGAGGTGCCCGCTCCAGCCCGGGGCGGACGGGTGCAGCCAGGCGGTCACCGCCTCGACCTCCGCCCCGACCGCGCGCGCCTGACCGACCGCCCAGCGCAGCGCGGCCACGGAGGACGAGGACCCGTCCACCCCGACCACGATCCTCCGCGGTGCCGCGTCCTGTTCCCGCATGGCCTTCCTCCCCTGCTTCCGTGTTCCGGTGGTGCCCTCACCCTCCTCCCCGCGGCGCCCGGCGGCGTAGGGCCGCTGGGGCCGACCCGGGGGACCATCGGGCCCTGCCGGGGCGGCCGGCGGGAGCGGCAGCATGACACCGCGGGCGGGACACCGGGTCACCGCCGAACGGAAGGGAACGGCCATGGCGGACGGAATCGTGACCGGGTTCGACGGATCGGCGCGCTCCGGGGCCGCGGTCGACTGGGCCGCCGCCGAGGCGGCCCGGCGGGGCGTGCCACTGCGCGTCGTGCACGCCTGGCCCTGGCTCGGCTCGGCCGACGGCGACGGGCCCGCGGCGGCTCCCCGCCGGGGCGCCCTGCGGGAGCTGGACGGGACCGCCGACCGGCTGCGCGGCGTCCATCCGGGGCTGGAGGTGGTCACCGAGGCGGTGGCCGACGACCCCGCCGACGCCCTGCTCGCCCGCGCCGCCGACCACGGGCTCGTGGTGCTGGGCTCGCGCGGCCTCGGCGGTTTCGCCGGGCTGCTGGTGGGCTCGGTCGGGCTGGCCGTCGCCGCCCGCAGCGCCACTCCGGTGGTGCTGGTCCGCGAGGGCGCCTCCGCCGAGGGCGCCGAGGGTGCCGACCGCCCCGAGATCGTGGTCGGGGTGGCGGGCGGGCCCTCGGCGGCGGTGCTGGAGTTCGCGTTCGCCGAGGCGGAGCTCCGGGGCGCGCGGGTGCGGGCGGTGCACGGCTGGGAGGCCGTCCCGTTCTGGACGGCGGCGGGCTGGATGCCGCCCCGGGAGGACGTCGAACTCCGGGGCGCCGAGATCCGGGACGAACTGGCCGAGGTGCTCGAACCCGTCCGCTCGGCGCACCCCGGCGTCGAAGCCGTGATCGAGACCAGGACCGGGGGCGCCGCGAACGCGCTGGTCGCCGCGTCCGCCCGCGCCGACCTGGTCGTGGTCGGCCGCCGCGAGCACCGCCTCGGTACCCGGCTCGGCACGGTCGCGCACGCGGCGGTGCACCACTGCACGGCCCCGGTCGCCGTCGTCCCGCACGGCTGACCGCCGCGCCCCGGCGCGGGTCAGTCCTCCTCGCCGGACGGCGTGCTGGTGATCCGGCGCCCGCTGACGGACGTCGGCCGGATCCGGATCCAGAGCGTGCGCGGCCCGCCCGCCCAGGGCTGGACGGCGAGGTCGCGCATCAGCCGTTGGAGCGTCCCGTGGTCCTCGATCCGTTCGGCGGTGCCGGTGACCAGCACGCTCCAGCCGGTGTGGCGGTGGTCGTCGATCCGGTCGACCTCGAAGGACACGGCGGTGCCGGGCGCGGCGGCGGCGGCGCCGTGCTCGTGGGTGCGGTAGACGACACTGCCGCGGTCGACGGTGTAGTTCACCGGGAAGACGGCGGGCTCCGGGTCGCCGGGCAGGGCGATCCGGCCGACGCCCCGGGCGTCGACCTTCTCCCAGCACTCCTCCTCGGTGAGGCGCACCAGCACCGGCCGGGGCGCGGGGGAGCCCTGCCCCGGGGGCCGGTCGGAGCGGCCGTCGACGAGTTCGCGGTAGGTCAGGCCGAGGGCGGCGGCGATCCGCAGGAAGCCGTTGGGGTCGAAGCCGGGTCCGGCCGTGATCAGGAACTCCAGGTACGGGCGTGACATGCCGGCCTCGCGGGCCAGCGCGGCGGGGCCGAGGCCGAGCACGGCCCGGCGGTCGGCGATCCGGCGGGCGATCGCGTCCGCGGTCTCCGGATCGGTCTGCGGCTGCGTGAGCACGGGTCCCACCTCCTGGGGTCAGGTCCGGAACAGGGCGACCTTGAGCGCCCCGGTGTCGGCGGCGTCGGCGAACACGTCGTACGCCTCCTGCATCTCGCCGAGGCCGAACCGGTGGGTGACCAGCCCGTCCACGTCGAGCCGTTCCGCGGCGAGCAGGTCGAGCAGCAGCGGGGTGCTGCCGGTGTCGACCAGGCCCGTGGTGATGGTGACGTCCTTGATCCACAGGTCCTCCAGGTGCAGCACGGCGGGCCCGCCGTGCACGCCGACGTTGGCGACCCGCCCGCCGGGCCGCACCACCCGGGTGCAGAGTTCGAAGGTCTCGGGGACGCCGACCGCCTCGATCGCCACGTCCACGCCCAGCCCGTCGGGGCCCAGCACGCGCACCGCGCCCTCGGTGTTGCCGTCGCCGCGCAGCACCTCGTCGGCCCCGGCCCGCTCGGCGGCCTCCAGCCGGTTCGCGGCCAGGTCGACGGCGACGATCCGGCGCGGCCCGTACAGCCGGGCGGTGGCGATCGCGGCCAGCCCGATCGGCCCCGCGCCGACCACCGCGACGGTGTCGCCGGGGCCGACCCGGCCGTTGCGGACGCCCACCTCGAAGGCGGTGGGCAGGACGTCGGCGAACATCAGCGCGGTCTCGTCCGCGATGCCGTCCGGCAGCCGGTGCAGCGAGTTGTCGGCGAAGGGGGTCCGCACGTACTCGGCCTGGGTGCCGTCGACCAGGTGCCCGAGGACCCAGCCGCCGCCGCCCGTGCACTGCCCGTACATGCCGCGCCGGCAGTACGCGCAGCGGCCGCAGGCCGAGACGCACGACACCAGCACCCGGTCGCCGGTCGCCACGGTGCGCACCGCGCTGCCGGTCTCGACGACCGTGCCGACGGCCTCGTGGCCCAGCACCCGGCCCTCGGTGACCTCGGGGACGTCGCCCTTCAGGATGTGCAGGTCGGTGCCGCAGATCGTGACGGCGTCCACCCGGACGATCGCGTCCTCCGGGTCCCGGAGCACCGGGAACGGGACCTCGCCCCAGGTGCGGCGGCCGGGCCCGTGGTAGGTCAGTGCCAGCATCGCTCTCACGTCCTCGTGTCGATCGCGGGTGCTCCCACCTCCAGCCTCCCCGCCGTCCGGGCGGCGGCCATGGGCCTGCCAGGGTCGGCTCCGGGGCCGACCGGCCCCATCGGACGGCGCCCTCCGGACGGCGCGCCTACGCTGGAAGGCGCCGTCACCGAGCCCGGAGGATCACGGTGAGCAGCGCAGAGGAGAGCCCGACCCCGTTGCCGCAGCTCAAGCTCGACGACCTGCTGGACGAGCTGCAGAGCCGCCTGGACGCCGCGCGCGGCACCCGCGACCGGGTGCACAGCCTGCTGGAGGCCGTCCTGGCGGTCGGCCGCGACCTGGAGCTGACCCAGGTGCTGCGGCACATCGTCGAGGCCGCGGTGACCCTGGTCGACGCCCGGTACGGGGCGCTCGGGGTGATCGGCGAGGACCGGAAGCTGTCGCAGTTCGTCCCGGTCGGCCTCTCCGAGGAACAGGCCCGCCGGATCGGCCCGCTGCCCTCCGGTCACGGCATCCTCGGCGAGCTGATCCGCCACCCCGAGCCGCTGCGCCTGCCCCGGCTCGCCGACCATCCCGCCTCCTACGGCTTCCCGCCGCACCACCCGCCGATGAACAGCTTCCTCGGCGTGCCGATCCGGATCCGCGGCAAGGTGTTCGGCAACCTCTACCTGACCGAGAAGCGCGGCGCCGAGGAGTTCGACGCCGAGGACGAGTCGGTGCTGGAGACGCTCGCCGTCGCGGCCGGCGTGGCCATCGAGAACGCCCGGCTGTACGCCCGGGCCCGGCTGCGCGAGCAGTGGCTCGCCGCCGGGGCCGCCGTCACCAACAGCCTGCTGTCCGGCAGCGCCGAGCAGGAGGTGCTCGACCTGCTGGTGGCCCGCGCCGCCGAGATCGCCCGCGCCGACCTCGCGGTGGTCGCCCTGCCGCTGCCGGAGAGCGGCGAACTGGAGGTGCGGATCGCCGTCGGCCACGGCGACCGCGAGCACCGGGGCCTGGTGCTCCCGCTGGAGGGCTCCTTCATGGGCGCGGCCGCCCGCACCGCGACCCTGGTGACCAGTGCGGACGTCCACCACGATCCGCGGATCACCTTCGGACCGCCCCGCTGGGAGGGCCTTGGCCCCGCGGCCGCGGTGCCCATCGGCACCACCGACCTGGGCGTGCGCGGCGTGCTGATGCTGGCCAGGACCACCGGGTCGCCGCTCTTCGAACCCGATGAGTCGACCCCGCTCATGGGTTTCGCCGGGCAGGCCGCCCTCGCCATGGAACTGGCCGAGCGCCGCCGCGACTCCGAGCAGGTCGCCCTGCTCCAGGAACGCGACCGGATCGCCCGCGACCTGCACGACCTCGCCATCCAGCGGCTGTTCGCGGTCGGCATGACCCTGCAGGGCGCCACCCGCTTCATCAACCACCCGCAGGCCGAGGAGCGGGTGCTGCGGGCCATCGACGAACTCGACGAGACCGCCAGGACCATCCGCGCCACCATCTTCGGACTGCGGGCGCGCGAGGCCGGACCGGCCGCCCACGGCCTGCGCGCCGCCGTGGCCGAGGCCGTCGAACGGGCCACCGGGGTGCTGGGCTTCGCCCCCGCCCTGCGGATGACCGGCCTGCTCGACGTCGGCGTGCCCGGGCGGGTCGCCGACGAGGCCGCCGCCGTCCTCCAGGAGGCGCTGTCCAACGCGGCCAAGCACGCCGGGGCGAGCGCCGTCGAGGTGGTGGTCGAGAGGGACGAGGAGCACCTGACGGTCACCGTCGTCGACGACGGCGCGGGCCTGCCCGAGGGCGGCCGGCGCAGCGGGCTGGCGAACCTGGCCGAGCGGGCCGCCGCGCTGGGCGGCGGGTTCCGGGCCCGGGCCCGGCCCGCCGGCGGCACCGAACTGGTGTGGAAGGTCCCGCTGCCGGACGACTGAACGCCGGACCGCCCGCGGCACCTCAGCCGTCGATCACCTCGGCGGCGGGCAGCCGCGGGGTCGGCGCGCCCTCCGGGCCGTAGCCGAACCGGATCAGCATCTGCGCGAACGCGGGCCCGTGCCGGGCGTCCCTGGCCTCCCAGCGCAGGAACCGCCACTCCATCGCCTGGTGCAGCAGCGAGGCCCGCACGCCGTGCACCGTCGCGGCCAGCAGCACGTGCTCCAGCGCCAGGCCGGCCCGCAGCCAGTCCTCCGGCCCGTCCCCGTGCGTCAGCAGGACGGCGATCCGCGGGTGCGCCTCGAACCGCGCCGGCGCCAGGTGCCGTTCCGGGGCGAGCGCGCCGAAGTCCCGCATCGGCAGGCGCCCGTCCGCGTCCTGCGGTCCCAGGGCGGAGACGGGGACGCCGTACGGCCGCGCACCGGCCTCCTGGACCCATCGGCGGCTCTCGGCCCGCTGGGCGGGGTCGACGGTGTTGCGGCGCTCGGCCTCGGCGGTCAGCCGCAGCAGCCGCGCCGTCTCCGCCCCGTCGGGCAGCAGCAGCTCCGCGCCCTCCGCCCGGGCCGCCTCCGCGAACCCGGCGAGCACTCCCTCGGGCACCGGCGGTCCGGTGAACGGCGAACGGGCCGAGTGCCGCCGCCAGATCGCGTCGTACAGCGCGTCGACGGCCGGCAGGCGGCAGCCGGCCCCCTCGTCGAGCCGGACCCCGGCCAGCAGCCCGGGTTCACCCGGGTCGGGCAGCAGCCGCACCTCGGGGGCCCAGCCGAGGTGGCGGGCGGCGGTGCGCAGGTTGAGCACGGCGGCGCCCACCGAGACGTGCAGCGCCCGGCCCTGCGGATCGGTGGCCGGCAGGGCGCGCTCGGTGGCGGCCCGCACCTCCAGCACGGAGGTCTCGGGCACCAGGCGGAAGCGCCACGGCTGGGTGTTGTGGAGGGACGGCGCCGCGACCGCGGCGGACACCAGGGTCTCCAGGGCGGGCGCGTCCAGCACCGGGGCGGTCACGGCGTCCACCCCGTTCCGCCCTCGCCGCCCGCACCGCGCAGGGCGTCCAACCGGTGCCGGTACTCGTCGGGGTCGATCTCGCCGCGGGCCAGGCGCTCGGCGAGCACCTGTTCCGGGTCCGGCCGTGACTGCGCCGGATGCTGCCTGCCGGGGTGCCCCAGGTAGCGCAGGAGCACGACCGCCGCGGCGACCAGCAGACCCAGCACCAGCAGGGTGAGCAGCGCCATCAGGCCGACGCCCCACCCGTTCATCCCGTCGTGATCGTGCCAGTACATCATCACGGCCTCCCGGGGCCGGTGGGCGCCGGGGCGGCGCCCCTCACCGTCCACGGTGCGCCGGGGGAGCCGCGCCGGGCATGGGCCGAGCGGCCCCTTCCGGCCGTCCGGTCGGGTCCCGGTGCGGCGGCCGGGCGGCGCGGTGCTCGTCCTCGGCGTGCGCGGCCAGCACCGCCGCCTGCAGGCGCCGTTCCACGCCCAGTTTGCCGAGCAACCGGGAGATGTGGTTCTTGACGGTCTTCTCCGACAGGTACAGCTCGTGCCCGATCTCGCGGTTGGTCCTCCCCTCGCCGATCAGCGCCAGGATCTCCCGCTCGCGCGGGGTCAGCCGGGACAGCGCCGCCTCCGCGCCGCTCTCCTCGTGGTGGCGCAGGCGCTCCATCAGCTTGCGGGTGGTGGCCGGGTCGAGCATCGACTGCCCGGCGGCCACCGTGCGCACCGCGGTGAGCAGGTCGGCCCCCTTGACCTGCTTGAGCACGTACCCGGCGGCCCCGGCCATGATCGCGTCCAGCAGGGCGTCGTCGTCGTCGAAGGAGGTCAGCATCAGGCAGGCCAACTCCGGCATCCGGTCCCGCAGCTCCCGGCAGACCGTCACCCCGTCCCCGTCCGGCAGCCGCACGTCCAGCAGCGCCACCCGGGGCCGGAGCGCCGGGACGCGGGCCAGCGCCTGCGCGCAGCTGCCCGCCTCGCCGACCACCTCGACGTCCGGTTCCGCCTCCAGCAGGTCCCGCACCCCGCGCCGGACCACCTCGTGGTCGTCGAGCAGGAACACCGTCACGCGCTGCCCGGCCGTGCCGGACTGGGTCTCGTCCATGAGGACTCCCCGGGACGTCGGATCCGATCCCCTCCGATTCTGCCCGCCGACCGGTCGCCCGGCGCGGCGCCGGGGCGGCGCGCACACTGGAACCCGGACCCGCACCACAGGAGGCGGACCGTGGACCACGACTCCCGGGTACGGCGGATGCCCGACCCGTGGACCCTGCGGTGGAGCGGGTACGAGCCCGCCGAGGAGGGGCTGCGCGAAGCCCTGTGCGCCGTCGGCAACGGCTACCTGGCCACCCGGGGCGCCGCGCCCGAGGCGGTCGCGGACGGCGCGCACTACCCGGGCACCTACCTGGCCGGCTGCTACGACCGCACCGAATCCCCCGTCGGCGGCCGGACGTTCACCCACGAGGACCTGGTCAACTGCCCGAACTGGCTGCCCGTCACCTTCCGCCGCGCGGGCAGCGCCTGGTTCACCGGACCGCCCGAGCAGCAGGAACTCGAACTCGACCTGCGCCGCGGCGTCCTCACCCGCCGCGCCCTGTGCACGGACGCCGAGGGCCGCCGCACCCGGCTGCTCCAGCGCCGGATCGCCAGCCAGGCCAGGCCGCACCTCGCCGCGCTGGAGACCGTCCTCACCCCCGAGGACTGGTCCGGCCCGCTGGAGGTCCGCTCCACCCTCGACGGCACCGTCACCAACGGCGGCGTGCCCCGCTACGCGGGCCTCACCGACCGCCACCTGACGCCACTGGGCCAGGGCTCGGAACCGGACGGGACGCTGTGGCTGCAGGCGTCCACCGGCGCGGGCCGACGGATCGCGCTCGCGGCCCGCCACCGCCCGCACCCCGCCGCGTCCGCGTCCGACGGCGGCACCCGGCCCGGCCTGACCACCCGGACCTTCCCGCTGGACGCCGTCGCCGGAGCCCCCGTGACCCTCCACAAGACCGTCGCCGTCCACACCTCGCACGACCCGGCCACCGGCGACCCGCTCGACGCCGCCCGGCGATCGGCCGCCGAGGCCCCCGACTTCGACGCCCTGCTGGAGGAACACGCCCGGCGCTGGGAGCAGTTGTGGCGCCGCTGCCGGATCGACGCCGACTTCCCCGGCCTCGGCCCGCTCCACCTCTCCCTGTTCCACCTGCTGCAGACCTACTCCGAGCACTCCGCCGACCTGGACGTCGGCATCCCGGCCCGCGGCCTGCACGGCGAGGCGTACCGGGGCCACGTCTTCTGGGACGAACTGTTCGTGCTGCGCCTGCTCGACCTGCACTTCCCCGAACTCGCCCGCGCCGCACTGCGCTACCGCCACCGGCGCCTGGACGCCGCCCGGCACGCCGCCCGCGCCGAGGGCCGCCGCGGCGCGAGCTACCCGTGGCAGAGCGCCGCCGACGGCCGCGAGGAGTCCGCCCGGGTCCACCTCAACCCGCTGTCGGGGCGCTGGCTGCCCGACCACAGCCACCGGCAGCGGCACGTCGGCTCGGCCGTCGCCTACAACGTCTGGCAGTACTACCAGGCCACCGGTGACCGGGACTTCCTCGCGGAGGCGGGAGCGGAGACCCTGGTGGAGACCGCCCGCTACTGGGCCTCGGCCGCCGAGTACGCACCCGCCCGGCAGCGCTGGTCGATCCGGGGCGTGCTCGGGCCCGACGAGTACCACGACGCCTACCCCTGGGCCGACGGGCCGGGCCTGGACGACAACGCGTACACCAACGTCCTCGCCTCCTGGGTGCTGGCCCGCGCCGCCGACGCCCTCGGCCTCCTCCCCGGCCGCCGCCGCGCCGAACTCGCCGAGCGCCTCGCCCTCGACGCCGCCGAGCTCGACCGCTGGCAGGAGGTCGGCCGCCACCTGCACGTGCCCTTCCACGACGGGGTGGTCAGCCAGTTCGACGGCTACGAGCGCCTCGCCGAACTCGACTGGGACGCCTACCGCCGCCGCTACCCCGACCTGCGCCGCCTCGACCGGATCCTGGAGGCCGAGGGCGACAGCGCCAACCGCTACCGGGTCTCCAAGCAGGCCGACGCCCTGATGCTCTGGTACCTCTTCTCCGCCCGTGAGGTGCGCGACCTGCTGCGGCGGCTCGGCCACCCGGCCGGCCACGAACTGATGCGCCGCACCGCCTCCTACTACCTGCCGCGCACCGTCCACGGCTCCACCCTCAGCTCCGTGGTGCACGCCTGGGTGCTCACCCGCTGCGACCGCCGCGCCTCCTGGCGGCACTTCCGCGACGCCCTCACCGCCGACCTGCGCGACTCCCAGGGCGGCACCACCCGGGAGGGCGTCCACCTCGGGGCGATGGCCGGCGCCGTGGACCTGCTGCAACGCTGCTACACCGGCCTGGAACTGCGCGAGGACGCCCTGTGGCTGGACCCGCGACTGCCCTCCGCGCTCGACTCCCTCGCCATGGACCTGCGCTACCGGGGCCACTGGGGCGTGCGGATCACCGTCGACCGGAAGAACGTGACGGTCGCCCTCGACCCGGACCACCAGGAGCCCGTCGCAGTGCGCCTGCGCGGCACGGTCGCCCGGGTCGGACCCGGCGAGAGCCGCACCTTCGCACTCTGACCGGGACGGGCCCCGTGTCCCGCCCGGTGGGGCCGGTCGGCCCTCGCCCGTCGGACGGGCCGCGTCTAGCGTGGAAGTGATCCGGCCGTCACCGGACAACGGCCGCCACAGCCGGTGGAGGAGCCATGACATCGCCCACCGCACCCCGCCCGATCGTGCTGGGCGTCGACGCCCGGCAGGTCAGCCCGATGGTGGTCGGCTGGGCCGCCGACGAGGCCGAACGGCGCGGACTGCCGCTGCGACTGGTGCACGCCGTCCCCGACGAACCCCGCGACCGACGAGGCGAGGGCCCCGCCTACCTGAGCTCCCTGCGCGACGCCGGGGCACAGGCCCTGGAGAAGGCCGAGGGCATGGTCGCCGAACGCCGTCCCGGGCTGCGCTTCCGGTCGGTGCTGCGCGACGGCCCCCCGGCCCCGGTGCTGTGCGCGGAGTCCGAGGGGGCCGCGCTGGTGGTCCTCGGCACCCGACGGCTGGGCCGCCTCGCGGAGGTGCTCAGCCGCTACTCGGTGACCGTCCCGGTCAGCGCCCAGGCGCACTGCCCGGTGGCCGTGGTGCGCGAGCCCGAGCACACCACCCCCCAACCGCCCTACGTCGTGGTCGGCGTCGACGGCTCCCCGGCCTGCGGCCCCGCGGTGCGCTTCGCCGCCGACCTGGCCGCCCGCCGGGGCGCGGCCCTGCGCGCCGTGCGGGTCCGGCGCACCCCCGTACGGCCGTTCGAGCCGCTGGAGGACGAGGCGGAGGTCCGGCGGCGCCTGTTCGAGTCCACCGCGGGCTGCGCCGCCGACGAACCCGACCTCGACCTCACCCACGAGGTCGTCCCGGGCGATCCCGTCGAGGAACTCGTCCGGATCGCCGCCCACGCGCTGGCCGTCGTGGTCGGCCGCCACGGCCGGGGCGGCCTCACCGGCCTGCGGCTCGGGTCCGTCCCGCACGGCCTGATCCGTGCCGCGCCCTGTCCCGTGGTCACCGTCCCCGCCGGTCCCGGAACCGAGGAACCACTGCAACGAGAGAGGTGAGCGGACGATGCGTGCCGTGATCGTCTACGAGAGCTCGTACGGCAACACCGGACAGGTCGCGGCCGCGATCGCCGACGGCGTCCGGCGGGCGGACCCGGACGCCGAAGTGCGGTGCCTGCCGGTGGCCGAGGCCGCGGCCGCGGCCGTCGGGGACGTCGACCTGCTGGTGGTCGGCGGCCCCACCCACATGCGCGGGATGTCCACCCGGCTCAGCCGCACCCTGGCCGCCAAGGCGGGCGCACCCGAGCACGGTCCGGGCCTGCGGTCCTGGCTCCGCGCGCTGCCCGACGGCGGGCCGGGCGCCCGCGCCGCCGCGTTCGACACCCGCGCCGAGGCGAAGCACGCCGGCGCGGCGGCCGACGGCATCGCCGCCCGCCTCGCCGGGCACCACTGGGACCTCGCGGCCGAGCCCGCCGGCTTCCTGGTGGAGGACACCGGCGGGCCGCTGCGCGCGGGCGAGACGGACCGGGCGAGGGCCTGGGGCGCGGGGCTCGCCCGTCGGTGAGACCGTGGCGTGACGACCACCGGGGCATCCCGCGCAGGGGCGGGCCCGGGAACGGGAGACCGTGATGACCAGAGCGGGCACGTGGAAACCGCTGGCCGTCCTCGGGACCGCCCAGTTCCTGATGGTGCTGGACGCCTCGGTGATGAACGTGTCGATCAGCCAGCTCGTCGAGGACTTCGACACCGAGGTCACCACCATCCAGGCCGTCATCACCCTCTACACCCTGGTGATGGCGGCCTTCATGCTGACCGGCGGCAAGATCGGCGACATGTTCGGCCGCCGCCGCGTCTTCGTGGTCGGCCTGGTCGTCTACGGCGTCGGCTCCGGCCTGACCGCCGTCGCCCCCACCGTCGGCGTGCTCGCCCTCGGCTGGTCGGTGGTCGAGGGCCTGGGCGCGGCGCTCGTGCTGCCCGCCCTGGCCGCCCTGGTGGCCGGCTCCTACCGGGGGCGCGAACGGGCGGTCGCCTACGGCGTGGTCGGCGGCCTGGCCGGCGCGGGCATCGCGGTGGGGCCGCTGCTCGGCGGCTGGGTCACCACCTACCTGACCTGGCGGCTGGTCTTCGCCGGCGAGGTGGTGCTGGTCCTGGCGATCCTGCTGCTGATGCGCTGGATCCCCGCGCAGCCGGCTCCCGCCGACCGGCCCCGGCTGGACGTCCCCGGCGTCGTGCTCTCCGCCGCCGGCCTGGCGCTGGTGGTGCTGGCCGTCCTGCAGAGCGGCACCTGGGGCTGGATCGAACCCCGCAACCCGCCGTTCACCGTCCTCGGGTTCGCCCCCACCCTGTTCGCCGTCGGCCTCGGCGCCGCCGTGCTGTACGCCTTCTGCGCCCACGAGCGGCGCCGGGAGCGCCGCGGCGCGACCCCGCTGGTCTCGCTCGCCCTCTTCGCCAACCGGCCGCTGTGCGCCGGACTGATCGCGCTGTTCAACCAGAACACCGTCCTGCTCGGCCTGTTCTTCGTCATCCCGCTCTACCTCCAGGTCGTCCAGGGCCTGAACGCCTTCGAGACCGGACTGCGCCTGCTGCCGGTCTCGGTGACCATGCTGGCCGCCTCGATGAGCGGCACGCTGCTGCTGCGCCTCGCCTCGCCCCGGACCGTCGTCCGGGCCGGACTGGCGGTGCTGCTCGCCGCGACCCTGTGGCTGATCAGCGCGATCCGGCCGGAGCCGGCGGGCGCCTCGTTCGCCGGGGCGATGGCCCTGCTCGGCCTGGGCCTGGGCATGCTCGCCTCGCAGCTCGGCAACACGGTGCAGTCCAGCGTGCGGGCCGCCGAACGCAGCGAGGCCGGCGGCCTGCAGTACACCGCGCAGAACCTCGGCTCCTCGCTCGGCACGGCACTGATCGGCGCGATCCTGATCGGCGCGCTCGCCACCTCCGTCACCACCCGGATCGAGGGCGACCCGAGGGTCGGCGCGGCCGTCGCCCAACAGGTCGGCACCCGGGTCGAGGCGGGCATCTCCTTCGTCCCCGCCGACCAGGTCTCCGCCGCCCTCGCCGCCCACCCCGAGGTGCCGCCGCAGGAGGCCGCCGCCCTGGTCGAGCACTACCGGGACGCGCAGATCCAGGGCCTGAAGTCCGCCGTCCTGGTCTGCGCGGTGATCGCCGGCGGCTCCCTGCTGTTCACCCGCCACCTCCCCGCCGACCGCCGCCCGCCCGTCCCGGAACCGGACGCCGAGGAGGGCCCCTCCGCGCCGTAGCGGCCCGCCCCGCGCGGGTTCAGCGTCCGCGGTGGGCCAGGCGCCAGGCGCCCTGCTGGACCAGCAGGGTCAGGACGCCGGCCAGCACGATGCCCGACAGGTTGAGGGCGAGCTGGACGGCGGACCCCCAGCCCTGGGCGTACTCGCCGTAGGCGACGGCGACGGCGGCGTTCGCGGCGGCCGGGACGGTGGTCACCGAGATCGCCACGCCCACCAGGGCGGACGCCTTGGCGGAGGTGAGCGAGAGCAGGCCCGCGATGCCCGCCAGGAACGCGACGACGAAGGACATCGCGTCCGGCTGCCAGATGAACGAGGTGTTCGGGCGTGCGGCCGCGAACTTCGCGTCGCTGAACAGGCCCAGGGCGTCCATCAGCAGCGCGAAGCCCACGGTGAGCGCCATCGCCAGGGTGAAGCCGACCGCCAGGGCCAGCAGCGAGCGCAGCGCCGGGCGGAGCCGGCGCTGCACGAGTGCGACGCAGAACCCGGCGAGCGGGCCGAACTCGGGGCCGACGGCCATCGCGCCGACGATCAGGACCGCGCTGTCCAGCACGGCGCCGCAGGCCGCCAGCATGGTCGCGACCGCGAGCAGGGCGAGGAAGACCCCGCTGAGCGTCGACTCGTCGTGGACGACCTCCGCGACCTCCTCCCACACCAGCGCGTCCACGCCCTCGCCCGGGGCCGCCTCCTGCGCCGCGTCGGCCGCCGCCGAGAGGGTCAGCCCGGTCTCGTCCATGCTGATCGCCCCGCGCTCGGCCAGGCCCGACGCCCGCAGCTCGCCCAGCAGTTCGTCCACCGCCTCGCGCGCCACGTCGCACAGCACCACGTCCCCGGCGGGCCGCACCGCCGCACCCGGCAGCACCGCGACGTGGGCGACGCCCACGCAGGCGTCGAGCCGCTCCAGGACCTCCTCGCGCAGGTCGGCGGGGACGATCAGGCGGAGCTGCAGCACGGGAACCTCCGGACGGGCGGCGCGGACTGCGCCCACCCTAAGCCGCCCGTTCCGGGCCGTCGCTCGCCGGTCGCCGGTCGCCGGTCGCCGCGGAGTCGTGGCCGCCGCCGTGGCCGCGCGGGGTCAGTCGTGGGAGAAGGTGATCTTCGGCAGCACGCGGTCGAGCCGGCGGGGGGTGTGCCAGGCGGCCCGCCCGGTGAGGCGGAGGACGACGGGCAGCAGCACCAGCCGGACGAGTGCGGCGTCCAGGAGGACGGCGACGCCCAGCACGATGCCCATCTCCTTGGGCGGCAGCGGCCCGGAGATGGCGAAGGTGAAGAACACCGCGACCATGACGCCGGCTGCCGCGAAGATCACCCGGCCGGAGTGGGCGAGTGCGCCGACCATGGCCTGCTTGGGGTCGCCGGTGCGTTCGTACTGCTCCTTGGCGGAGGCGAGCAGGAAGACGGTGTAGTCCATCGCGATCGCGAAGATCATCGCGAAGAAGAACACCGGTGCCCAGCCGTCCAGGAACCCCTGGGACGTGAAGCCGAGCAGGTTCGCGCCGTGGCCGTCCTGGAAGACCAGCCGGGCCACGCCGAACGCGGCGCCGGTGGACAGCAGGCTGGCGAGGGTGCCGAGGGCGGCGATCAGCGGGGCGCGCAGCGCGAGGAGCAGCAGGACGAAGCCGAGGGCCATGACGACGCCGATCACCAGCGGGGTCTTCTCGGTCAGCAGGTGCTGCAGGTCGAGGTTCTCCACCGCGGCGCCGCCGACCAGCGCGTCGGCGGGGAGCGCGTCGCGCAGGGAGTGGACGGTGCCGGACAGGTCCGGGCTGGAGGGGTCGACGGTGGGGACGGCCTGGATCATCGACCAGCCGGAGCCGTCGGCGGCGTCCTGGGCGGGCATCACGCCGGCGATGCCGGGGTTGGCGGCGATCATCTGGGCGGTGCTGTCGGCCTGGCCGGCGGGGGTGAGGATCTGCAGGGTGCCGGGCGCACCGGGGCCGAAGGCCTGCTGGACGGCGGTGTAGCCGGCGCGGGCGCTGGCGTCGGTGGGCAGCACGGTGATCGAGGGCATCGCGGTGCGCAGTCCGATCACCGGGGCGGCGAGCGCGATCAGCACGGCCAGGGCGAGGGCGCCCCAGCGCAGCGGGTGCTTCCACAGGCGTTCGCCCCAGGCGGCGAAGCGCGGGGAGGCGGTCTGCTGCCGCTTGGCCCAGGGCAGGGCGAGGGAGTCGACGCGGTGGCCGAGCTTGCCGAGGACGGCGGGCAGCAGGGTCAGGGTGGCGGCCAGCACGAACAGCACGGCCAGCATGATGCCGCCCGCCATCGAGCGGAACGCGGGGGAGGGGACGAGCATGACGGCGGAGAGGCTGACCAGCACGGTCGCGCCGGAGAGCAGGACGGCCTTGCCCGCGGTGTCCATGGTCTCGGCGACGGCCTGCGGGCCGTTCTTGCCGGCGGCCCGGGCGGCGCGGAAGCGGACCACCAGGAACAGGGCGTAGTCGATGCCGAGGGCGAGCGCGAACATCATGGCGAAGTTCATCGCCCAGATCGAGACCGGGAACAGGTGGCTGATCAGCACCAGCGACCCGGCCGAGGCGGCGAGGCCCGCCATGGTGAGCAGCAGCGGCAGCCCGGCGGCGACCAGCGAGCCGAAGGCCAGCACCAGGATGGCCAGGGTGACCGGCCAGGACATGATCTCGGACTTCATCATCGCGTCGTGGTTGGCGGTGTTGAAGTCGCTCCACAGCACGGACGCGCCGGTGGCGTGGACCTCGACGCCGTCGCCGGAGAGAGCGCCCAGCGGTTCCTTCAGGTCGTCGGCGGCGCGGACCATGTCGTCGGGGGAGGCGTTGGCGCCGGCCAGCAGGATGGCGGTGCGGCCGTCCTGGCTGATGGTGGCGCCGGGCTGCGGCGCCACGACGGTGGAGATCCGGCGGTCGGCGGCGGCGAGGGCCCCGGCCCGGTCGATCACCTGCTGGACGCCGGGCTCGGTGACCGGGCGGTCGGCGGCGACCACGATCTGGATCGAGGACGAGGCGTTGCCCGCGAAGTGCTCCTCGGCGAGCGTGCGGACCTTCACCGACTCGGAGCCGTTGGCCTGCCAGCCCGCGCCGGACAGCGCGGTGGTGACCTGCGGGGCGAACGCGCCCAGTCCGATCACCAGCAGCAGCCAGCCGGCCAGGACGGCCTTGGCGTGCCGGACCGACCAGGAGCCGAGCCGGCCCAGGAGGCCCGGTGACGGGGCGGGGCCCCCGGTGGCGGGGGCGCCGGTGGCGGGGACGCCGGGCGACCCGCCGAGGGTGCTGGCGGAGTGTTTCACGGGTGCTCCATTCCTGAGCGGCCCACGCGGGCCGAAAAATACGTGTGGGGGTATATGGAAGGCCGAAGAACGGGCCCGCCGGTGGCGGGCCTCCGGGGTGGACCTGACGCGGGCGGCGTCAGGCTGCGCGGGCGGCCGGGCGCCGGCCGGGGTGGTCCGGGCGGCCCTGCCGGGCGCCTCGTCGTCGACCTGCCCCGTTCGCCGCCTCCGGACCGCCGCTGTTCCTCGACAATACCCCCGGGGGTATAAAGCGGGCAAAGGTGGGCGGTCGGTCGGTCGGCCGGCCGGTCGCGGGCCGGGGTGCCGGGCGCCCGGCCGGGTGAGTCCTGGCGGGGGTCGTGTGAGGGGGGCCGGGGTCGGGAACCTTCGTGCGGTGATGAGCGAGATCACCGTCCATGTCGACGGAACCCCGCGACGGCTGACCGTCGACACCCGTACCACCCTGCTCGACGCCCTGCGCGAGCGGCTGGGGGTGACGAGTCCGAAGAAGGGGTGCGACCACGGGCAGTGCGGCGCGTGCACGGTGCTCTCCGGGGAGCGGCGGGTGCTGAGCTGCCTCACCCTGGCGGTCACCCAGGACGGGGCCCGGGTGGTCACCGCGGAAGGGCTCGCCGCCCGTGCACGGCACGACGGCGAGCAGCGGGACGACGACGGGCTGCACCCGGTGCAGCGGGCGTTCATCGACCGCGACGCGTTCCAGTGCGGGTACTGCACCCCGGGGCAGGTCGTCTCGGCGGTCGGGATGCTCGACGAGTTCGCGCGGGGCTGGCCGAGCGCCGTCACCGAGGGCACCCGGCCGCCGCGGCTGGACCGCGCCGAGGTGGCCGAGCGGATGAGCGGCAACCTGTGCCGCTGCGCGGCTTATGTCAACATCGTGCCCGCCGTTCAGCAGGCCGCGGCCGCCTCCGGCACGGCGGTGGCGTCGAGCGCGGAGGCGGCCGGATGAAGCCGTTCGAGTTCCGGACGCCGGGCGACGCGGCGGAGGCCGTCCGCAGCGTCGCGGCCGTCCCGGGCGCGGTGTTCCTCGGCGGCGGGACCAACCTGGTCGACCACCTCAAGCTGGGCGTCGCCGCGCCCGACCTGGTCGTGCACGTCGCCGACCTGCTGCCCGCCGGGATCGAGGAGCTCGACGGCGGAGCCCTCCGGATCGGCGCGGGCGTCCGCAACAGCGACCTCGCCGCCGACCGGCGGGTGCGCGAGCGGTTCCCGGTGCTCTCCCAGGCGCTGCTGTCGGGCGCGTCCGGCCAGTTGCGCAACATGGCGACCACCGGCGGCAACCCGCTGCAGCGCACCCGCTGCGCCTACTTCCAGGACGTCACGACGGCGTGCAACAAGCGGCAGCCCGGCTCGGGCTGCTCCGCCGTCGGCGGCTGGACCCGCCACCACGCGATCCTCGGCGCCTCCGAGCACTGCCTCGCGGTCCACCCTTCCGACATGGCGGTGGCGCTGGCCGCCCTCGACGCCGAGGTCCGGGTGCTGGGGCCGGACGGCGAGCGCACGATCCCTTTCACCGACCTGCACCGGCTGCCCGCCGACACCCCCGAGCGGGACACGGTGCTCGACCACGGGGACCTGATCACCGCGATCGACCTGCCGGCCCTGCCGCTCGCCCACCGCTCGGCCTACCGCAAGGTGCGCGACCGGGCCTCGTACGCGTTCGCCCTGGTCAGCGTGGCCGCAGCGGTGGAGGTGCGGGACGGGGTGATCACGGACGCGCGGGTCGCCTTCGGCGGCGTGGCGCACGTGCCGTGGCGCGCGCACCGGGCCGAGCGGGTGCTGCGCGGCGCCCCGGCCGCCGAAGAGACCTACCGCGCCGCCGCGGACGCCGAACTCGCCGACGCCCGTCCGGCCGACGGGCTGGACGGCGGCAACGCCTTCAAGATCCCGCTGCTGCGCCGCACCCTCGCCGCCACCCTGCGCGGACTCGTCCGGGAGGACGCCCGATGACGTTCGTCGACCGCCCCGCCGCCATCGGCCTGGACCTGCCCCGCCGGGACGGCGCGGCCAAGGTGCTGGGCACCGCCGTCTACGCCTACGAGACGCCGGTGGAGCACGCCGCCTACGCGCACCCCGTCCAGGCCACCGTGGCCCGGGGGCGGGTCACGGCGCTGGACACCGCCGCCGCCGAGGCGCTCGACGGCGTGCTCGCGGTGCTCACCCCCGCCACCGCGGAACGCCTGGCCTCCACCGAGGACCGGGAGCTGGCGGCCCTCCAGGACGACGAGGTCGCCTTCCGCGGCCAGGTCGTCGCGCTGGTCGTCGCCGACGGCTCCGAGACGGCCCGGCACGCCGCCTCCCTGGTCCGGGTGGACTACGCGCCACAGGCGCACGACAGCGAACTGCGGGCCGACCGGGACGACCTGTACGCGCCCGAGCGGGTGAACCCGGACTTCGCCACCGACACCGTGGAGGGTGACGTCCCGGCCGCCGTGGCCGCCGCCGCGGCGGTGGTCGAGCAGACGTACACCACCGCGACGTACCACAACAACCCGATGGAGCCGCACGCCACCACCGCCCGCTGGGAGCCCGGCGACGGCTTCCTCACCCTGTGGGACTCCACCCAGGGCGTCCACCCCGCCCGGAGCGCCGTGGCGTCGGTGTTCGGCCTCGACGAGGCGAAGGTCCGGGTAGTCAGCCCGTACGTCGGCGGCGGCTTCGGGTCGAAGGGCACCCCGCACGTCAACGTGGTGCTCGCCGCGATGGCCGCCCGCGCCGTCCCCGGCCGGCCGGTCCGGCTCGCGCTGACCCGGCAGCAGATGTTCTCGCTGGCCGGCTACCGCACCCCCACCGTCCAGCACTGCGTCCTCGCCGCCGGGGCCGACGGCAGGCTGACCGCCCTCGCCGTCGACGTGGTCGAACAGACCTCGCGGATCAAGGAGTTCGCCGAGCAGACCGGTGTGCCCGCCCGGATGATGTACGCCGTCGCGAACCGGCGCACCACCCACCGCCTCGCCGCCCTCGACGTCCCCGTGCCGTCCTGGATGCGCGCGCCCGGGGTGTGCCCCGGCATGTTCGGGCCCGAGGTGGCGATGGACGAGCTGGCCGAGCGCCTCGGCCTCGACCCGGTCGAACTGCGCGTCCGCAACGAGCCCGCCACCGACCCGGAGACCGGCAAGCCCTTCTCCAGCCGGAACCTGGTCGGCTGCCTGCGCGAGGGAGCGGCGCGCTTCGGCTGGAGCGGGCGCGACCCGCGGCCCGGCGTGCGCCGCAGCGGCGACTGGCTGGTCGGCACCGGCGTCGCCGCCTCCACCTACCCGGTGCACCTGATGTCGGAGTCGACGGCGGTGATCCGGCGGGAGGGCGACCGGTACGTCGCCGAGATCGGCGCCGCGGACCTCGGCACCGGCACCTGGACCACGCTGGCGCAGATCGCCGCGGACGCGCTCGGCGTCCCGGTCGAACGGGTCGAGGTGCGGATCGGCGACACCGACTACCCGACGGCGTCGGTGGCGGGCGGCTCCTCCGGCACGGCGACCTGGGGCTCGGCCGTGGTCGAGGCCGCCCGCGCCTTCCGCGCCCGGTACGGGAGCGAGCCGCCGGAGCGGGCCGAGGCGTCCGGCTCCGTCCGGCCGGCGGACGACCGCTGGGCGATGCACGCCTTCGGCGCCCAGTTCGCCGAGGCCCGGGTCCACCTGGACACGGGGGAGATCCGGGTGCCGCGCCTGCTGGGGGTCTTCGCCGCCGGCCGGATCGTCAACCCGCGCACCGCGCGCTCGCAGTTCGTCGGCGGCATGACCATGGGGCTGTCCATGGCGCTGCACGAGAACGGCGTCCTCGACCCCCGGACCGGCCACGTCGTCAACCACGACCTCGCCGACTACCACATCGCGGCCCACGCGGACGTGGCCGAGGTCGAGGCCCACTGGCTCGACGAGCACGACCCGCACGTCAACGCGCTGGGCACCAAGGGCATCGGGGAGATCGGCATCGTCGGCACGGCCGCCGCGGTGTCCAACGCCGTGTGGCACGCCTGCGGTGCGCGCGTGCGGGACCTGCCCGTCACGCTGGACAAGGTGCTGCCCGCCCTGGAGGCCCTCCCGGCGTCGTGGGGGCGGGAGGACCCGTCCGGGCGGTGACGCGCCGGCGGGCCGGCCGGCGGGTCAGCGGCGCCGGTCCCCCGAGCGGGGCCTGCGCCACTCCCTGACGTCGGGGCCGTCCTCCAGGAACCGGCCGACGACCAGGCCGGCCGCACCGAGGACGAGGACCAGCAGGAAGGCCCAGAAGCCGCCGAAGTACCCGGCGAACCCCAGGGCCATCCCGGCGAACAGCCCGATGGCGGCGGTACTCATCTCGTACGCTCCTCTCCGCGGCGGCGGTCACGGCCGCCGTGCCGTGCCCCTCAGGCCACCCGCCGGGGGCCGGTGGGCGCGCCGCTCGCGCGGCCCTCGCCGCTCCCGTCCCCCTCGTCCTCGTCCTCGTCGTCCTCCTCGCCGGGCAGGTGGACGTCCTTGACCGCGATGTTCACCTCGACGACCTCCAGGCCGACCAGGCGTTCCACCGCCTCGACGACGCCCGCGCGGACGTCCTTCGCGATCCCGGGTATCGGCAGGTCGTACTCGACGACCAGCTCCAGGTCGACGGCGGCCTGGCGCTCGCCTACCTCGACCTTCACCCCGCGGGTGGCTTCGCCCCTCCCGCCGCCCGGGACGCGGTCGCGCACCGCGCCCAGGGCCCGGGACATTCCGGCGCCCAGCGCGTGCACGCCCGGAACCTCCCGCGCGGCCCGACCCGCGATCTTCGCGACCACCCCGTCGGCGACGGTCGTCCTCCCCCGCCCTCCGGCCGCCGCCGCGCCCGCACCGGGGCGCGGAGCGCCCGGCGGGGACTGCGGAGGGCTGCCGGGGGAGCGGACGTTTCCGGTGTCGGTCATGACGGCCTCCTAGCTGCTGGCCCGGTCGGACCCGGTACGGACCCGGCCGGGGGCTCGGCCGATCCGCCCGCGGGGCGGTTCCTGCGGGCGTCGGCTCGCCGGGGGCGCGCATGCCCACAAACCGGAAGAACCACACACGCCGGAGGAACCGCCCGGGGCGGCTCCGGCCCCGCACCCCCGCCGCCGGCGGGCCGGTCAGCCGGCGGCGGTGAGGAACGCGTCGCCGAACAGCCAGTTGCCGAGCGCCCCGGCGTCCTCGCTGGTCCAGAACTCCCAGAGGGCGGCGGCGAGTTCGGCGACCGAGAGGGTGCCGTCGCCGTCCAGGTCGAGCCGCTCGAAGGCCAGGCCGGCGGTACCCGGGGGGAGGCCCAGGGCGCGGTGGAAGCGGGTGAACTCCTCCGCGGTGACCCGGCCGTCGTCGTCGCGGTCGCACAGCGCCCGGAGCGTCCCGGCGGGCCGGCCCGGGCGCCGGAGAGGCGGAGCGCCCCGGCCCGGTACTCGTCCGGGTCGATCCGGCCGTCGCCGTCGCCGTCGCCGTCGCCGTCCAGCTCGGCGCGCAGCGCCTCCCACCAGGCGGCGCCGACGCGGAGCACCGCGACCGGCTTCGGGGAGTCGAACGGCACCCCGGCGGCGGCGATCAGCCGGGCGGTCAGGGTCAGCACGTCGGCGGAGTCGATCACCCCGCCGCGGTTCTGGTCGGCGAAGCCGAAGCACACGTCGATCTGGCGTTCCAGCACCCGGTTCACCCCGGTCATCGCCACCTCCGCCGGCTCGGCAGCGCGCCCGGGCCGAGGTGGCGCCCAGGCGGTGCGGCCCGCCACTCCGCCGCCCCGCCCCGGCGGCGGCTCCAGCCGGTCCGGCGCCGGGAACAGCACCCGGTCGGGCAGGTCGCGCTCGAAGCGCTTCAGGCGGGCCAGTTCCGGCACGGCGTGCTCATCCGCCCGGTGGTGGGGGCCGCCACGCGGACGGCGTGGCGGCCCCCATCGGGGTGTACCGGGGTCAGCCCGTGAAGGCGGCGGTGCCGTTGGGGGTGCCGAGACCGGTCGGGCCGTCGTAGCCGGCGGCCGCCTTGCACAGGTAGGTCGGGGAGCAGGAGCCGTTGGAGCCGGAGGTGACGTCGAACAGGGCGCTGGTGTGGGCGTACGGGAAGGACGCCGGGCTGGAGCCGGAGGAGGGGGCGCCGCCCAGCGCGTAGACGCCCGCGATGATCGGGGCCGCGGCGCTGGTGCCGCCGTAGACGGCCCAGCCGCTGCCGCCGTAGGTCTGGTAGACGGCGACGCCGGTGGCCGGGTCGGCGACGGCGGAGACGTCGGCGATGGTGCGCTTGGTGCAGCCGGTGTCCTTCTGCCAGGTCGGCTTGGCGTCGTACTTGGAGCAGCCGGAGCCGGTGCCCTCGCTGGCGTTGGTCAGCCAGACGCTCTCCGACCAGCCGCGGGTGCTGCTGTCCCGCTTGAGGGCGGTGCCGCCGACCGCGGTCACGTACTTGGAGGCGGCCGGGTACTGGGCGCCGTACGCGGAGTCGCCGGAGGAGACGGTGATGGCGACGCCCGGGTGGTTGAAGTAGGAGCTGTCGTACGAGGTGTCGGCGGAGGACTCGCCGCCGCCGTAGCTGTTGGAGACGTACTTGGCGCCCAGGCTCACCGCGGTGTTCACCGAGGTGCCGAGGTTGGCCATGGTCGCGCTGCTGGCCTCGACCAGCACGATGTGGGCGTTGGGGGCGATCGCCGAGACCATGTCGAGGTCGAGCGATATCTCCCCGGCCCAGCCGGAGTTGTTCGCGGGCAGGGTGCTGCCGCCGGTCTGGTTGACCTGCTTGAAGCAGCCGCTGGCCTTCGTGCAGGCGGGCAGGCCGTACTGGGAGCGGTAGACGGCCATGTCGGCCTCGGCGTTCGGGTCGTTGTAGGCGTCCACGATCGCGATGGTCGTGCCCGCCCCGCCGTTCGCGGGCAGCTTGTACGCGCCGAGCAGGTCGCTCGGGCCGAAGCCGGACGGGGTGAGGTGCGGGCTGACGCCGAACGCGGCGACCGGCTCGACGGTGCTGGTCACGCGCAGGGCGTGGCAGGCCACGGTGTCGCCGTGGGCGAGGGTGTCGCACGCCCGGACCCAGGACGTGCCGCCCCGGGCGGGCGCCTGCGGGGCGGCGGTCGCGCCCGCCGGGGCGGCGGTGGTGAGGGCGGAGAGGGCGAGGGCTGCGGTGCCCGCGACGGCGATGGCCGTGCGGCGGGCGGCGGCGGAAGTGCGCATGCGGAAGTGCCTCCTTGGCTGGGGTGACCGGAAGCGGTGCATGCCGGGCCGCGCGGACGGATGGTGTCCGGGAGCGCGGCGGGGCGGGCGCGAAGGCGGGGATCGGGGCCGCCGTTCGGCCGGGCAGCCCGTACGGGGACGGGCTGGCGTTCGACACTAGGGGGTCATGCTCATGCCCAACAAGGAGTCGGCGCCGATCCGAACCAGCCCTTTGCCCAAGGGGTCTGACGCTTGGTCGATCGACGCCCCTTCGCCTGGGGAGGGTTTGCCTCCGTTTCCGGCCCCGCCCTGTCCGGCCCCGCCGCCCCGGTCGCGCCGCCACCGCCCCTGCCCCGCCGCCGCGGTCATGCCGGGCGCGGGTCCCCGTCCGCCGCCAGGAACGGGTGCAGCAGCGCGAGCAGTTCGCGCGGCCGGTGCAGCGGGACGATGTGGCCGCAGTCCTCGATCACGTGCCCCGTCAACTCATCGGTGAACGGCCGAAGTTGACGCTCCAGTGCGGTGCCGACCGGCCGGGCGCCCACCGCCATCGCCGGCACCGTCAGCCGGGCGGCGGCGACGGCCCGTTCGATCTGCGCCGCGCTCTCGGGCAGCGCCCGGTAGTACGAGAACGCGCGGCCCAGGGCCGAACGGCCGGTGTACGCGCGGACGAAGGCGTCCCGGAGGGCGGGCCGCACCCCGTCCCCCAGCGTGCCCGCGTCCAGGAACCAGTCGACGTAGGCGGCCTCGTGGCCCTCCAGCACGCGCTCGGCGAGCCCGGGCGCGGCGGCGTGGAAGCCGAACCACCACGGCGGCCCGCCGGTCAGGAAGTCCTCGGCGCCGGGCAGCCGGCCCAGCAGGGACTCCATGACGGCCAGGCGCCGGACCAGGTCGGGCCGGCGCAGGGCGAGCAGGGCGGCCGGCGGGGTGCCCGCGTCGATGCCCACCACCGCGGCCGAGCCGACGCCGAGCGCGCCGAGCAGCGCCGCCGCGTCCTCGGCCAGGGTGCCCGCGTCGTACCCGGAGGCGGCCCGGCCGCTCGCACCGAACCCGCGCAGGTCGGGCGCGATGACCCGGTAGCGGCCCGACAGGTCGGCGATGACGTCCGTCCACACCTCCCAGGTGTGCGGGAAGCCGTGCAGCAGCAGGACGGCCGGGCCGGATCCGGCGAGGGCGACGTTCAGTTCGACGCCGTTGGCGAGGACGCGGCGCAGTTCGGGCACGAGGGCTCCAGCATGGTGGTGAGGAATGGTGACCAGCTCACGCTAGGGAACTATGCTGGCCGCTCCAAGACGGCACTTCCCCCTCAGGTGGTGAGCTCCGAGTGACCACGTCGAAGTCCGGCAGTCCCGGCAGTCCCGGCGAGCCTGGCGAGCCCGGCGAACGCGGCGACCTGCTGGACCCGCTCTGCCCGACCCGCCGGCTGCTCGACCGCGTCGGCACCAAGTGGACGTCGATCGCGGTCAAGGCGCTGGCCGAGGAGGCCCCGGCCGAACTCCGCTTCGCCGAACTGCGCCGCCGCGTCCCGGGCATCTCGCAGAAGATGCTCTCCGTCACCCTCCAGAGCCTGGTCCGCGACGGCCTGGTCGCGCGCCGGGTGGAACCCACCGTGCCCCCCGCCGTCCACTACCGGCTCACCGAACTCGGCCGCTCCCTCGACGGACCGCTCTCCGCCCTGCGCGAGTGGGCCGAGACCCACATGTCGCAGATCAGCCGCAACAACCGGCTCGCCGACGAGTCGGCCGCCGCCGCGGAACCGCGGAACGCCTAGGCGGCCCGGGCCACCCGCCGGGTCTTCGCCCAGTCCCGCCGCCCCCGGACGATCCGCCACAGCGCCCGCCAGGTCGCCAGGTAGGTGACGTACGTCAGCAGGTACGAGGCGTGGTGCAGCCCGACCGAGCGCCACCAGCCGTAGTGCCGGGTGCGCCGGTGGTACAGCGTGGCCTGGTACAGGTGCGGCGCGAAGGCCAGCAGGTACACCGCCACCGCGGTCGCCACGGCCGCCGCCGCCCCGCTGTGCGCGCCCACCGCGAGCGTCGCCAGCACGCCCAGCACTGCCAGCAGGTGGGCCAGCACCGACCAGGGCAGTGCCAGGCACCACGGCTGCAGCAGGTACAGCGCCAGCTCCAGCGCCGCCGCCGTGCCCAGCCGGGAGCCGCGCCACACCTCGCCCAGCCGCCCGGCGCAGACCATGTGCCCCTGCGCCCAGCGGGTGCGCTGGCGCAGCAGCGCCCGCAGGCGCTCCGGCCCCTCCTGGACGACGTGCGCCAGGGTGGTGGTGCGCAGCCGCCAGCCCCGGACGGCCAGCGACAGCGCCAGGTCGAGGTCCTCGGTCAGCGAGTCCGTCCACGGCGCGCCGGGCACCGAGCGCAGCGCCGACAGCCGGGCGAACTGGGCGTTGCCGCCCAGGCTGACCGTCCCGAACGGGTCGCGCCCGTACTGCGCGGTCGCGGCGGCGCCCCAGAACCCGGCGTCCTGGATCCGGGTCAGCAGCCGGTCCCGGTTGCGGATCCGGACGGCCAACTGCGCCCCGCCCACCGCCGGGTCGGCGAACAGCGGGGCGACGTGCGCCAGCGCGCCGGGGCTCAGCCGCCCGTCGGCGTCCATCACCGCCACCACCACCCGCTCCTCCGGCACGCCCAGCCGCTCCGCCGCCGCCACCAGGTGCGGCAGCGCCGCGTTCAGCGCCGCCCCCTTGCCCTGCCGGGCCTGCGGCAGCCGCCGCGACAGCACCTCGACGCGGTCGCCGCCCGCCGCCCGGGCCCGCTCGGCGGTGGCGTCCGCGGACGCGTCGTCGACCACCGTCACCCGGGCCAGCGGATCCTGGGCCAGCAGGTTGGCCACCGTCGCGCCGATCACCGCCTCCTCGTCCAGGCAGGGCACCAGGAACCAGAACACCAACTCCCCGTCCGCCGGGGCGGCTCGGGTACTCTGCCGGAGCTCGGCCCGGACCCGCAGCCGCCCGGAGAACTGCAGCACCAGGAAGTACGTCAGCCCGTAGCCCAGCACCAGCAGGGTGAACGTGGCCAGCGGACCGACGGGCAGGTTCACCGCGACCTCCGAGGTGCTCCGCCGGGGCCCTCCGGCACCGGCCCGGCCACCGGCGCCTCGCGGCGGCGCGGCACCCCGACGGCGCGCAGCGCGCAGGCCAGCCCCGCGACGGCCGTGAACAGCCCGGCCGCCACCGCCAGCGTCAGCGCCCCGTCCCGCAGCACCAGCCACGCGGCCCGCCCGGCCGGCCGGTTCGACCCGGCCAGCGCCCACCCGGCCAGCAGCACGCCCGTCCCCAGCAGCACCGACAGCATCCGGCGCCCCCACGTCCCGTGCCGCCCGCCCGTCGCGCCCCCCAGGCCCTCGATGCCCGCCGTCACGCCCGCTCCGCCCGGTGGATCGCGGTCTCGTCGAAGCCCGCCGCCCGCAGCACCGCGGCCCGCCGGTAGCCGCTGCCGAAGCGGGCCGGTTTCGGGGTGCGGAAGGTCAGGTGCTCCAGGGCGGCCACGATCCGCTCGGCCGCATGCCCGTCGCCGTACGGGTTGTCCGCGGCGGCCATCGCGGCCCGGGCCCGGTCGTCGTCCAGCAGGTGGCGGACGGCCGCGGCGACCGCGCCGGTCTCGGTGCCCACCAGCCGCAGGGTGCCCGCGTCCACGCCCTCGGTGCGTTCGGTGCTCTCCCGGGTGACCAGCACGGGGACGCCCAGGGCGGGCGCCTCCTCCTGGACGCCGCCCGAGTCGGTCACCACCAGCGCGGCGCGTCCCAGCAGCGCGGCGAACACCGGGTACGGCAGCGGCTCGGTCAGCAGGACGTTCGGCAGCGGGTCCAGCGCCGGGCGCAGCTGGGCGCGGACGGCCGGGTTGGGGTGCAGCGGCAGTACGAAGACGGTCTCCGGCCGTTCGGCGGCGACCTGGGCGAGCGCGGCGGCGACGTGGCCGAGCGCCCCGGTGGCCAGGTTCTCCCGGCGGTGCGCGGTCACCACCACGATCCGGCGCCCGGGGTCGGCCAGCAGCGCGTCCACCTCGGGCCGCCCGGAGGAGCGGACGGCGGCGGCGGCCCACAGCAGGGCGTCGATCGCGGTGTTGCCGGTGACGAAGACCTGCTCGTGGCGCACCCCCTCCAGGATCAGGTTCTCCTCGTTGAGCGAGGTGGGCGCCAGGTGGAACGCGGCGATCCGGGCGACCAGCTGCCGGTTGAGCTCCTCGGGGAACGGGGTGGCGGTCTTGTGGGTGCGCAGCCCGGCCTCGACGTGCGCGACCGGCATCCGCAGGTGGAACGCGGCGAGCGCGACGGCCGCGGCCGAGCTGGTGTCGCCGTGCACCAGCGCCCAGGCCGGGTAGCGGGCGGCCGGGCCGTCGACCGTCACGCTGTCGGCGGGGCCGAGGAGGTCGGCGAGGGCGTCCTGCAGGCCGGAGAGGACCCGGGCGAACAGGTGGTTCAGCGGCAGGCCCGGCTCCCCGACCGCCAGGTCGACGTCCGGCCGGACCCCGGCCAGGTCGAACACCTCGGCCAGCAGCTCCCGGTGCTGCCCGGTGGAGACCACCAGCGGCCGCAGCCGGGAGCTGGAGCGCAGGGCCCGGATCACCGGCACCATCTTGATCGCCTCGGGCCTGGTCCCGACCGCCACCAGCACCCGGGTCCGCCGGTCCCCGCCCCCGCCCCCGTCACGGCCCCCGTCCCCGCCTCCGCCACGGCCTCCGCCGGTCCCGGGATCGTGCTGCTGCTCCACCACTGTGCTCCCCTACTGCCGCGGCCACGGACGGTCACCATCCTGGACCGACCGGCGCCCCGGCACCCGCCGTGCTGCGCCGGTCGGCTGACGCCTGGTCAGGCGAGGGGCGCCAGGGTCATGTCGGCCGGGCCCTTGCCGGGGGTGTTGGCGCAGCGGCGGTCGGCGGCGTCCTGCTCCAGCTGGAGGCTCAGGCAGGTGCCGAGGGCCTGCTGGCCGAAGCGGTTGG
Organism: Kitasatospora sp. NPDC004272; assembly: GCF_053603035.1. NCBI lineage: Bacteria > Bacillati > Actinomycetota > Actinomycetes > Kitasatosporales > Streptomycetaceae > Kitasatospora > Kitasatospora sp. NPDC004272. The sequence goes on from NZ_JBSGET010000057.1 coordinate 39,863, forward strand.
GGTGCAGCGACTCCTGGAGCTGGCCCTGCCCGGCGCCGGTGGTCAGGAAGCGCATCCACTCGCTGGTCTCGCCGGAGGGCGGGTTCTGGAGGTCGGCCTGCCGACTGGTCTTCGAGCAGACCTCCCGGCCCTCGAAGGCGCCGGACAGGTCGAGGAACTCCGCCCCGGCCTCGTGCGCGGCCCCGGCGAGGGTCGTGCTGATCTCGGGGACCAGGTCGTCGTGCGCCCAGGTGAGGTCCCGGTCGAAGAACGGGCAGCCACCCTCGATGAAGCGGTCGTACTTCTGGCCGGGGTAGCGGACCCGGCCGGCGTCGGGCAGCGGGGAGGGGTAGGACTGCAGGACCAGCCGGTAGGAGCCGGGCTGGTGGCCGGCCCGTTCCAGGGCGGTCCTCACGTCGGACAGCGCGTCCACCGCGGCCTGCCGGACGCCGGGCAGCCGGTCCTTGACCAGCTTGGCCGCGTCCGGTGCGCACGGGGAACCGCCGATCGGCTTGAGGAACCGCTTCGTGCAGTCGGTGATGATGTCCGAGAACCCGAGGTCGTTGCCGCCGATCGACACCACCACGGCGCGCACCGGCTGCCCGTCCACCGCCGCCTGGAGCTGCCCGGCCTGCGAGGGCTCGCCCTTGAACGGCGCCCCGCCGTGCTCCGGCAGCTTGACGGCGGTCGAAGTCGCCCCGGAGCAGGCCAGGTTGAGCTTGCGGACGTCCAGCGTGAGGGACTGCACCTCGGCGACGTCGGAGCGGTTGCAGCCGTTCTCGTACGAGGCGCCGTAGACCCGGGACGGGTCGCTCTCGTCGGTCTCCGGGTCGTACGCCCGGTCGGTGCCGGACCAGCCGTCCTCCGACTCGTTGCTGTTGCCGGACCAGCGGCCCGCCTCGCCGGAGATGAAGCTGTCGCCCAGCGACACCACCCACGGCGCGTCGGCCGCGGGCACCCGGTGGGCGGAGGCGGGCGTGGAGGCGGGCGCGGAGGCGAAACCGGTCACGCCCGCCACGCAGACGGCGGCGGCCAGCGCGGCCAGCCCCTTGCGGCTGTACGAAGAAGAAGAGGTCATGCCCACGGTGTCGGCAGTTGCCCGTCGCGGGGTTACGGCCGAAGGCCCGTTCGCCTCCGAATGGACCAGTGCGAGTGGTGCGTTCAGGCGACCGGGGGGAACAGCAGCAGCAGTCGCCCGCGGACGGTCTCCCACTCGGCGGCCAGGTCGTGCCCGCCCGCCGAGGAGATCAGCAGCAGCCCGCGCATCGCCTGCAGCGCGGTGAGCAGCGAGGCGGCGAACGCGGGGGAGTCGGCGGTCGGGCCGGACAGCGCCCGCACCGCGGCCATCAGCTCGCTCTCCAGTCGACGCTCGAACTCCCGCACCACCGGCCGCAGTTCGGGATCGTGCCGGGTACCGATCAGCAGCTCCAAGAACGCCTGGTAGTCCCGGGTGTTCATCAGCTGCCAGATCATCCCCAGGCCCTGCGCGACCCGGTCCGGCTGCGGTGCGGCCGCCAACTCCCGGACCTGCGCCGGGGCCAGCTCGGCGTACGAACGGACCAGGTGGTCGGTGACCGCCTCGATCAGCGCGTTCTTGGTCGGGAAGTGGTGCACCAGCCGCCCCCGGCTCACCCCCGCCGCCTCCCCGACCGCGAGGGTGGAGAACCCGGCGTACCCGCTGTCGCACAGCACGTCCACCGCCGCGCGCAGCAGCAGGTCCCTGGTCTCCAGCGCGCGCTGCTGGACCCGGCGCTGCCGGGTGTCGTCGGAGGGTGCGGGCATGCCGGAATCCTACCCGCGCCCGGGTGCCGGGCCGGGAGCGCTGAGGGCGGCCGTGCTCCCCGGGGCCCGCTCAGAGGGCACCGGGGAGCACGGGGTCGGGCGGCGGAACGGGTCGTCAGACGGTCAGCGCGATGCGCAGCGCCTCGCCGCTGCGCATCAGGCCGAGCGCCTCGTTGATCCCGGTGAGCGGCAGCCGGTGGGTGATCAGCCGCTCCAGGTCGAGGCGGCCGGTGCGGACCAGTTCGGCGATCCGGGCGTAGGTGCGGGTGACGGTGTCGCCGCCGTAGAACGAGGGCAGCACGCGCTTCTCGCCCGCCGAGAGCTCCCACATGCTGATCGGGAACTCGTCCTTGGCGCCGCCGACGCCGACCAGCACCACGTTGCCGCCGCGCCGGGTGGCGTCGTACGCGGAGCGGAAGGTGGCGGGGCGGCCGACCGCCTCGATCACGTGGTCGAAGCCGAGGCCGCCGGTGGCCCCGGCGACCGCGTCGGCCAGCTCCTCGGGGGCGACGGCGGCCGTCGCGCCGAAGGACAGCGCCCACTCGCGGCGGGCCGCGACCGGGTCGACGGCGACCACGTGCGAGGCCCCGGCGGCCTTGGCGCCGAGGATCGCGCTGATGCCGACGCCGCCGCAGCCGATCACCGCGACGGTCTCGCCCGGCCGCACCCCGGCGGTGTTGAACACCGCGCCGACGCCGGTGGTGACGCCGCAGCCGATCAGCGCGGCCGCGTCGTAGGAGACGCCGTCGGGGACGGGGCTGGCGAAGCCCGCGTTCAGCACCACCTCCTGGGCGAAGGTGCCCGCGCCCATGAAGCGGAAGAAGTCCTGCCCGCCGGAGCGGAACGCCGGCGTCATCATCGCGGCGTTGCCGCTCTGGCACAGCTGGCCCTGCCCGCGCACGCACCAGGCGCACTCGCCGCAGGACGGCCGCCAGTTGACGATCACCCGGTCGCCCGGGCGGACGTGGGTGACGCCCTCGCCGACCTCCAGCACCTCGCCGGCGCCCTCGTGGCCGAGCACCAGCGGCATCGGCGCGGGGATGGTGCCGTTCATGCCGGACAGGTCGGAGTGGCACAGGCTGGTCGCCCGGATGGCGACCCGGACGGTGCCGGGGCCGAAGCCGATCGCCTCGACGTCGTCGCGGACCTCCAGCTCGGTGGCGCCCGGGGCGGTGATCATTGCAGCCAACATGGTGGGTACTCCTAGCTATTGACGGTTCGTCAGACGGTGGCGGGCAGGGCGACGGTCTTGTGCTCCAGGTACTCGCCCAGGCCCTCGGCGCCGAACTCCCGGCCCACGCCGGAGTTCTTGTAGCCGCCGAACGGGCCGCGCAGGTCGATGGTGAAGCCGTTCACGGTGTACGTGCCGGTGCGGATCCGGCGGGCCAGCTCGACGCCGTGCGCCACGCCCTCCTCGGTGCGGGCGGTGAACACCGCGCCGGACAGGCCGAAGTCGGAGTCGTTGGCGATCCGCACCGCCTCGTCCTCGTCCTCGTACCGGAGCAGGCAGACCACCGGGCCGAAGATCTCCTCGCGGGCGATCCGCATCTCGTTGGTGACGTCGCCGAACAGCGTCGGCCGCACGTACGCGCCCGCCTCCAGCCCGTCCGGGACGCCGCCGCCGGCCAGCAGCGTCGCGCCTTCTTCCTGGCCGATCCGGATGTAGTCCAGGTTGCGCTGCTGCTGCCGCTTGGAGACCAGCGGGCCCACCTGGGTCTGCGGGTCCTGCGGGTCGCCGACCCGCAGCCCGGCGAACACGGCGGTCAGCGCGCCGGCGAACTCCTCGTAGCGGGAGGCGGGCAGCAGGATCCGGGTCAGCGCGACGCACGCCTGCCCGTTGTTCAGCAGCGACCCGGCGACCAGGCCCGCCACGGTGGAGGGCAGGTCGGCGTCCGGCAGCACGATGCCCGCCGACTTGCCGCCCAGCTCCAGGGTCACCCGGGCCAGGTGCTGCGCGGCGGACGCCATCACCTGGCGCCCGGCGGCCACCGAGCCGGTGAACGAGACCTTGTCCACGTCCGGGTGCGCCACCAGGTACGCGCTGGTCTCCCGGTCGGCGGGCAGCACGCTCAGCACGCCCTCCGGCAGCCCGGCCGCCTCGCACACCTCGGCCAGCAGGTAGGCGTCCAGCGGCGTCTCCGGGCTGGGCTTCAGCACCATCGTGCAGCCGGCCGCCAGCGCGGGCGCCAGCTTGGCGGCGGTGACGAACTGCGGGACGTTCCACGGCACCACGGCCGCCACCACGCCGACCGGCTCGCGCAGCACCAGCAGCGGCTGCCGCAGGCCCGCGCGCCGCTCCTCGAACGGGAACTCCCGGGCGGCCGCGGCCACCAGCCCGTACTGGACGGCCGCCGCCGCGGCCTGGTTGACCGTGCTGAACGAGGCCGGGGAGCCGTTCTGCGCGCTGATCACCCGGGCGAACTCGTCCTTGCGCTCCAGCATCAGGGCCTGGATCCGCTCCAGCACCGCCAGCCGCTCCTCCAGCGGCAGCCGGGGCCACGGCCCGTGGTCGAACGCCTCCCGGGCGGCGGCCACCGCCCGGTCCACGTCCTGCGGCGAGGCGTGCGGGACGCGGCCGATCAGCGTCCCGTCGTGCGGCGAGACGACCTCGATGGTGTCGGTTCCGGCGGGGGTCTCCCACCGTCCGCCGATGAAAAGGGTGCCGTGTACGGCGGGTGCCTCGGCCATGGCCGACTCCTTCTGCTCTGCGATGACCCCCTAAACGTACACAGCTGACTGTTTAGAGTCCAGGGGCGGAGATTGCCTTCGAGAAGTGAACGCTGCACGCCACTTGACGGTGAGCCTTCAGCCCCCCAACACTTCCGTACGGGTTCAGAGAGCGCTCTCAATCGATCGGACCCGCCAGAAAGGCGACACCACCCCTTCCCCACTTCGATCTGGCGTTCACTTTGCGAAGCCAGACGAGAGGACCCCCATGCGAAGGACGACCGCCCTCTCCCGCCCCCGCCCCCACCCGCGGGTGCTCGCCCTGCTCACCGCGCTGGCGCTGACCGTCGCGGCCCTGCTCGGCCTGGCCGCCACCGCCGGCCCCGCCTCCGCCGCGGCCGACTACACCCAGAGCGCCACCCAGCCGAGCGCCACCCAGCTGCAGATCGCCTTCACCCCGACCACGCCCGCGCTCTACGTGGACGTGCACTACCTGGTCAACGGCGCCAACCAGCAGAACGTCCGGATGACCAACACCGCGGGCACCTGGAACTGGACCGTCAACGCGCTGGCCACCGGCAACACCGTCGAGTACTGGTTCACCTACGAGAAGAGCGGACCGCAGTACGACAGCCCGCACTTCACCGTCACCATCGGCAGCACCGGCACCAGCCCCACGCCGACGCCGACCCCCACCCCGACCCCCACCAGCACCGGCGGCACCGGCGGCACCACCTGCCCGGCGCAGTCCGACACCCCGAACTTCGGGCCCAACGTGCACGTCTACGACCCGAGCATGTCCAGCGCCACCATCCAGTCCCAACTGGACGCCCACTTCAACCAGATGAAGGACACCCAGAGCGCCCAGTTCTCCGAGAACCGGGTCGCCGACCTGTTCAAGCCCGGCACCTACAACGTCAACGACAACGTCGGCTTCTACACCTCGATCGCCGGCCTGGGCCAGAACCCCGACGACGTGACCATCAACGGCAACGTCACCGTCGACGCCTTCAACGCCTCCGACGCGGGCAACGCCACCCAGAACTTCTGGCGCTCCGCCGAGAACCTGGCGATCAACCCCGGCGGCGGCACCAACCGCTGGGCGGTCGCCCAGGCGGCCCCGTTCCGCCGGATCGACGTGCACGGCAACCTGGCGCTGTACCCGGCCAGTTACGGCTGGGCCAGCGGCGGCTACGTCGCCGACACCAAGGTCACCGGCCAGGCCGCCTCGATCTCCCAGCAGCAGTGGTACACCCGGGACAGCAGCCTCGGCAGCTGGGACGGCGGGGTGTGGAACATGGTCTTCTCCGGCGTCCAGGGCGCCCCGGCCACCACCTTCCCCAACCCGCCCGAGACCACCCTGGCCACCACCCCGGTCTCCCGCGACGTCCCCTACCTGTACGTCGACGGCTCCGGCAAGTACCGGGTCTTCCTGCCCAGCCTGCGCACCAACGCCACCGGCCCCAGCTGGGCGTCCGGCAGCACCCCCGGCAGCTCGCTGCCGATGAGCCGGTTCTACGTGGTCAAGGCCGGGGACACCGCCGCGACCATCAACAACGCGCTCTCCCAGGGCTGCAACCTGTTCGTCACCCCCGGGGTCTACCACCTCAACCAGACCCTCAACGTGACCCGGGCGGACACCGTGGTCCTCGGCATCGGCTACCCGACCTTCGTCCCCGACAACGGCGTCAACGCCATGCAGGTCGCCGACGTGGACGGCGTCCGGCTCAAGGGCCTGCTGTTCGACGCGGGCACCGTCAACTCGGCCGCCCTGCTGACCGTCGGCGCCAACGGCTCCACCGCGAGCCACGCCGCCGACCCGACCACCGTCCAGGACGTGTTCTTCCGGATCGGCGGCGAGATCGCCGGCCGGGCCACCACCAGCCTGGTCGTCAACAGCAACAACACGATCATCGACCACATCTGGGCCTGGCGCGCCGACCACGGCAACGCGGGCACCGTCGGCTGGACGGTCAACACCGCCGACAACGGCGTCGTCGTCAACGGCAACAACGTCCTGGCGACCGGCCTGTTCGTCGAGCACTACCAGAAGTACGAGGTCACCTGGAACGGCCAGAACGGACGGACGATCTTCTTCCAGAACGAGATGCCGTACGACGTGCCCAACCAGGCCGCCTGGAAGTCACCGTCCGGCCTGAACGGCTACGCCGCCTACAAGGTCGGCACCGGCGTCACCAGCCACGAGGCCTGGGGCCTGGGCAGCTACTGCTACTTCAACGTCAACCCGGCGGTGAACGCGTACCACGCGTTCGAGGTGCCGAACACGGCGGGCGTGAAGTTCCACGACGTGCTCAGCGTCTCGCTCGGCTACCAGGGCACCATCTCCCACGTCATCAACGACACCGGCGGCGTCACCCCGACCGGAACCGTCCCGGTCAACGTGGTCGCCTACCCGTAGCCGACCGCAGGATCCGCGAGGGTCTGCGCAACGTCGCCATCGGGTTGGCGCCGGCGGCGAC
>NZ_JBSGET010000058.1:0-45896 GCF_053603035.1 Kitasatospora sp. NPDC004272
GGGGCCCCCGGAGCGGGAACCCGCTCCGGGGGCACCGTGCCGTCCCCCGCTACGCCGGCGCGCCGGCCCCCTCCCCGATCCCCTCCCCGGTCCCCTCCTCGGCCCCCTCCGGGGTCAGCCACTGGACGAACTGCACGACGATCCCGTTCGGGTCGGTGACCTGGAACAGCCGCTCGCCCCACGGCTCGTCCAGCAGCGGCATGGTGATCGCCACCCCCGCCGCCTTCAGCCGGGCCTCGGCGGCGGCCGCGTCGTCCACGGTGAAGGCCAGGATCAGCCCGGCCGCGTGCTGCTCGCGGAGGCCCTCCGGCAGCACCTCCAGGCCGCGGCGGAGCAGGACGACGTTCATTCCGGCGCTCGGGTGGCCGAGCGAGGCGAAGCCGTCGGCGGACATCTCCTCGCGGAAGCCGAGGTGGGTGGAGAGGAAGGCGGCGGAGGCCGTGACGTCCTCGACGTTCAGGGACACGGCGGAGCGGTTGATCTTCAAGGGGGGTCCTTCCGGGTCAGGAGGGTCGGGCTGCACCAGAATCTCCGTACGCCGTACACTATACACAGTACGGAGATTTTCGCGTGGAAGAATCCCCCGCATGGCCAGCAACCGGAGCAGCGCCGGAGACCCGGCGCACACCCTCGCCCTGCTCTGGGGCGTCCCCACCGCCCCCGCCACCGGACGGCGCGGGCCCCGGCAGGCCCAGTCACCCGCCGCGATCGCCGCCGCCGCGATCCGGGTCGCCGACGCCGAAGGGCTGGACGCCGTCACCATGCGCCGGGTCGCCCAGGAACTCGGCCTCTCCCCGATGGCGCTCTACACCTACGTCCCGGGCAAGGCCGAACTGCTCGACCTGATGCTCGACACCCTCTACGCCGCGATGCCCCGCAGCACCCCCGCCGACCCGGGCTGGCGCGCCCGCGCCGCCGCCGTCGCCGACGACAACCGCGCCCTCTACGCCGCCCACCCCTGGACCGCCGCCGTCCCCACCACCCGCCCGCCGCTCGGCCCCGGCCTGATGGCCAAGTACGAGTACGAGCTGCGCGCCCTGGAGGACACCGGCCTCGACGACGTCCGCCTCGACGCCGCCCTCACCCACCTGCTCGGCTTCGTCCACACCTGCGCCCGGATGGCCGCCGACGCCCGCGCCGCCCAGCAGGACAGCGCCATGAACGACCAGCAGTGGTGGGAAGCCAACGCCGACCTCCTCGCCCGCGTCCTCGACCCCGCCCGCTACCCCGTCGCCACCCGCGTGGGCACCGCCGCCGGCCAGGCCCAGGGCGCCGCCCACGACGCCGACCACGCCTACGAGTTCGGCCTCCCCCGCATCCTCGACGGCCTCGCCGCCCTGATCGAGCGGACCCCGCCGCGGTGAACCGCCCCGGCGGGCGGCACGGGGGGCGCGAACACGAGGAAGGCCCCGGAGCTGCTGCTCCGGGGCCTTCCTCACCAGCTGTGGCCAGGGCCGGGGTCGAACCGGCGACCTTCCGCTTTTCAGGCCAAGCCGGGGTGGTGAGATGCCCTGGTTTAGGTGATTCTGCCGTCCGTGGAAGGCTGCCGTCGGACGCCATCGTTCGGGCCGGTTGGCGTCAGCGTTGGCGTCAACCGGGGCGGGCTGGAAGCGCCAACAGGTAACAGACCGCTCCTTGATTCACACGAATCTCCGTGTCGGTGCCGCTGAAGAGGCGAGACTGGGTGGCATCTCTCGGGAGGGGACTGATGGGGATCAAGATCGTGCCGGCGTCCGGTACGCAGGAGGAACTGATCGAGGCGGCGATCGCGCTGGGGAATCGCTACACCAAGACACTGGGCCTGTTGACTCCACCCGTCTACCAGAACGCCGCAGACGAGGGGGGCCTGCTGATCGCTGTCGATGGTGACGAGGTGATCGGCTACGCGCTTTGCGGACTTCCCAAGCGGAGCCCACATGTCCGGTTGACTCACCTGTGTGTCGCCGAGGAACGCCGCGGTGAAGGTGTGGCCCGCCTGCTGGTGGAGACCATCCGGACCAGGTACTCGCAGCGACTCGGGATCAAGGTCAAGTGCCGACGCGACTATGGGCTCACGGAGATGTGGACGAGTCTCGGCTTCGTCCCGCGTGGCGAGGTGCGGGGCCGCAGCAAGAACGGCGATGACCTGGACGGATGGTGGCTTGACCACAGTCATCCGGACCTCTTCACCGACGTCGAGAGCGATGCGCTGACCATCGTGGTTGACCATGGAGTGTTTGCGGACCTGCGCGGGCTGACTCCTTCACCCGGAGCGCTGGAGTCAGAGGCACTGGAAGCCGGCTGGCTGGCGGATCTCGTGGAGCTGGCCTTCACCCCTCAGTTGTTCCGTGACGTCCGTGAGATCGCTGACGCGGCGGAGCGCAAGCATCAGCGGGCTGCCCTGTCTGGGCTGCGCCAGATCACTCCTGCTTCGGAACCCGTGGCTGCCAGAAGCCGTGAGTTGCTCGAGGCGGCCCGCGGCGCCGGGGTCGACCTGTCCGCAGGGTCCGAACTGGAGCGGTGCGTAAGGTACGTGGCCGAGACTTCGTGTGCGGGACTCCAGGTACTCGTCACACGTGATCCGCTGCTCACCGGGTTGGCGGATGTGGCATGGGACATCGCCGGAGTGCGGGTCGTCCATCCGTCGGTCGTCACGCTTCACGTGGACGAACTGCACCAGGCCCAGGTCTACAGGCCGGCTGATCTCATGGGCACCGAGTTTCGCGTTGGAGAGGTTCCTCCGGGCACCGAGGGCGAACTAGTCGCCTTCTTCGACCAGTCGAGCAGCGACAACGGCTCGGTGTTCGCACGGCGCCTTCGGGCGCTCGCCGAGGATGCTGTCGTGTGGCGCCGGGAGCTCCTCCGTGACGGAGACGGCAGACCGGTCGCTCTGTACGCATGGGCCATGGACGGCCGAACGTTGACCGTGCCCCTCCTGCGGACGGCTTCTCACCGGTTGGAGCAGACCCTGGCCCGACAGTTGCTCTTCGGGCTGAAGCGCCTGGGCCGTGAGCGGGGCGCTCGAGCCGTACACATCTCGGACGAATTCATCTCGCCCGTCGCAAAGGCTGCTGCCGGCAGTGATGGGTTCTTCGAGCACCAAGGAGGCCAAGCGGCCCTGCTCGTCGACGTGATCGGGACGGCCGATGCAGTCACGAAGTCCGCTGCGGAGGCCGCTCGTGCCCTGGGGCGTAACGCGACAGTCCTCCAGGCAGGGCTGTCGGCCGAGGTGACGGGAGCCGTGGAGCGGGCCTGGTGGCCGGCCAAGGTCACGGACTCTCTGATGCCCTCCTTCATGGCGCCCATCAAACCGCGGTGGTCCACGGAGCTGTTCAACGTTCCCGCGATGCTGCTGCCGCGGAGCAGCGAGTTGGGAATCAGTCGCGAGCATGTCTACTACCGGTCACCCGGGCACCGGAACGAGAGCGTCCCGGGCCGCCTGCTCTGGTACGTCAGCGAGGGATTGCCCGGCCAGGACGGGCAGATGGTGATCGGTTGTTCGCGCTTGGACGAGGTGGTGATCGACACAGCTGACACCCTGTTCGCTAGATTCGAACACCTGGGCGTATATGGTCGAGCCGAGGTCCGCGAGATCGCCCACGAGGGCTCAGGTCGAGCGATGGCCTTGCGATTCTCGGACACTGAGATCTTCCCCAAACCGGTGACGCTGCGACAGCTGAAGTCGTTTGCCGGTGACCTGGGCCTACCGTTGTCCCTGATCTCGCTGACGAAGATCGACAACAGGCTGTTCCAAGCGATCTACGAAGAAGGGCATCGAAGGACGTGAACGAGCCGGAGCGCGCGATGCTGCTGTCCGTCCACCCCCGTTTCGCCACCGCTATTCTCGCCGGCAGTAAGACCGTGGAGGTGCGTCGACAGCGCGTCGCCGTCCCGCCGGGCACGCCCGTCGTGCTCTACGCCACTGCTCCCACCATGGCCCTAGTCGGAGCGGCTCTGGTCGCTGCTGTCCATGTCGGCTCTCCTCGGGAGGTCTGGTCAGCACACCGCGCGCAAACGGGCATCAGCAGGCGCGAGTTCGACGAGTACATGAGCGGCGCTTCGCAGGCAAGCGGTCTCACACTTACGGAACCGGTTACCTTCGAGGAACCGGTTCCGCTCAGCGCGCTTCGGGCTGCCGGACCGTTCCACCCGCCGCAGAGCTACCGCTACCTCCACGGTGAGTCGCTCCGGCAGATGGTGGAAGCATCGTCTGCCGCAGGGGCTGTCCTGCAGGGCGTTTTGGGTACCCCGGTCCCTGTGTAACTCAAGCCTAAGCACTAGTGACGTGCACGATTCGGCGAGACCGGCGGATCAAACGCGCTCGTAGAGCTGGTCTTCGACCCGATAAATCGCTCGCTCGACGGACTCGGTCAGATTGGGGTTGTCGATGAGGACTCCGAACTCGACGTTGCCGTACTCCGCGCTCCAGGAGAAGTTGGCGCTGGTGACCAGGAGGAACCGGTGGTCGATAGCGAGGAACTTAGCGTGGTTGCGCACTGGTCCTCCATCGAACTCCCTCGTGCGTAGGACGATCCCTGGGCGAAGGTGCGCGGCCACCTCTGCTGTGGTCGGGGACCCGGGTTTGGAGTGCCGGTCGGCTGCTTGGGAATCGAGATAGACCCGCACATCGATCTCTGGACGGGTGGCCGCTCGGCGTAGTGCTCCCCAGAGCTCTGAGGACCGTTGGAAGTTGAAGGTCGAACAGGTGACGGATTGGCGGGCGCTGTCGACGAGGTGTGCGACGGAACTGGTCAGCGGACCGGACTGCGCGAGATGGCCGGGCATGGTCCAGAGCGGGTCGAGGGCGGTAGTGATCGACCGCGCTCCCTCCACGGCTCGGAGCACGGCCACGACCTGGCCTGTGCCGAGCGATCTTGGTCCAGAACCCCGTTCCAGCAGCGCTCGTATCTCGGGCCGGCGTCCGGCGGCGATCACCTTGAGGGCCGCCGTCAGGGTGTCGCCGTCGGTGAGCCGGTCGGCGAGCTCCCGGGCTTCGGTGCCGGTTAGGAGCCGCCCGAGCTGCCTTGCTGCTGCCGGGTCAATCGGCGTGGTCGAAGAAGCCAAGGTTGCTCCCAGGTAGGTCGACGAGGAAGCGCCGATCAAGAAAGCGGTTGGCCCGTTCGCAGGAGGTCTCGGAGGCCATGCCGCAGCAGTGGCAAGCGGCGCCGTGGAGGAAGTCCTCGGGGTCCTGCGGCGTGCGCGTGGCGCAGATCGGGTCGGAGGAGCACCGGGCGGCTCGATAAAGGGCGCGGGAGACGACCCCCTGCAGGCGCATGGGCTCGCTCAGCTGCACCAAGCCGCCGAGCGTGCCGTCGCTGTCCGAGGCGGTGGTGCAGATCAGCAGGCCAGCGGCGGCAGCCCGTCCCTCGGATGCCGGCCAGGCGTACAGGCGCTCGCTCAGGCTGGCTGCGGAGTAACCGCAGGTCATGGCCAGTTCGCGGATCAGCACGTGGGCGAGGGTGTGGACGAGCCAGTAGCGCGGCGGCCTCAGCCGGGTGTCGGGGTCGACCTCGACGGCCGTCTCGGAGAAACGACGGTGGAAGTTGCGCCGATGGGCGTCACGGTGCGCCCGCCAGATATCGCTGGTCGCGATCCGCTCCTCCCACGCAGCGACCGCTTGGTCGTCCAACTGCAGGAAGATGCCCTCCCCGCGGTCCTCGGTGGCGACGGTCCAGGCCGGATGGGCACTACGGGTCAATGGGACGAGCCGACGCGGCAGGTCCCCGACCCGGTCCATGGCGTCGATCCGGGTGAAGCCGATCAGGGCGTTGACCTTGCGCAGCTTTTCGACCGCGAGCACGCGGGCGATCTGCGGCGGCAGGCTGGGATCGCACTCTCGTTTCGAGAGCGTCAGCCCGCTGGCCGGGTCCTCAACCCCGGGTCCGAGCACGTCCTTTTGCAGGTAGAGCCATTCGGGAACGAGGAGGTCTACGGGATCCCAGCTGCGGATGCGCTCTTCCTGCTCCGCCTCGGAGGCCGCCGGCGCGTCAGCCGCCGCCACCGCCTCCGCCAGTTCGGCGTCCGACAGGTCGGTGACGTCGACCTTGCCGTCCAGCACGTCCCGCAGGGTCTCCAGGTCGTCGCGGTACTTCGCGAGCTTCTCGCCCAGAGCAGTGCGGACCTGGTCGGCGAGGTCGCTCTTACGCTCTTCCGAGGACTCCGGCATCACGATGATCGAGTGCGTCGCCGGGAACCACAGGTTGGAGGCACCGACGAGCATCAGCCGGGTGTCGTTTCCGCATCCGCTCGGCTCGAACGCGTCCAGGTGCGGGTGGCGCCCGCGGCAGCGCGGCAGCTTGGACCGTCCGGCTTCGCCCTGGGCCTCGTTCATCGGCCGCCGTGCGCCACAGGACTCGCAGTGGATCACGGCCGAGGCACCCTTGCCGGCCGTGCGGTCTACCATCTTCAGCGCCGGGAACTCTGCCTTGTCGCATTGCTGGCCCTGATGGACCCAACGCTCGTAGGGGAACTCGTCGAGATGACCGTCGACGCAGGCAAGCAGGTAGCGGGCCGGCACCGCCGGGCGCCGGGTCGGCCTGCGCATGCGGTCACCAGCTCGGCCGGTGCACCGGGTGTGCTCGAAGCAGGCCAGGTCGGTGCGGTAGGGGTGGGTGTTGCGGTAGTCGAACTGCGCGAGGCTGCCGAGCATGTCGCAGCCGGTGCATCGCAGCCACTGCGGGAACACGCGGGCTGGCACACCCAGGTCGTTGCCCTCGGTGGACAGGCTCATCTTCTTCGCCTGCCAGGGGAAGGGCCGCAGCTGGATATCCCGTGAGCGCAACAGCATCGCCACGGCCTGACGCAGCCGAGGTGCACGGATCTGCGGGACGCCGTCGCGGCGACGCCAGATCCGGTCCCAGTCGTCGAGTCCGGAAGGCATGACCGTGAACTGGGGAAGGTCCATGATCGCGCCCGGACCGTACGTGTACAGCAGGGAGGACGGGCGGCCCGAGCCGACCTTGGCCCTGTTGTGCTTGCGGCCCTCGTCTGACTCCCGCTCGGCGTCGCCCAGCGGGTCGACGGCGTTGGACGCGTCGTAGAGGAACCGTGTCTCGGCAAGGGGTGCGGTGGTCACGAGTCCTCCTTGGGCGGAGCGAAGTTCCAGCTTGGGCTGCCGGGCGGTTCCACGAAGATCAGGTTCTCCTTGATCGGGCTCACCAAGAGGTTGATCTCCGGCTGCACCTCGCGCATCGAGTTGGCCACGACGAATGGTGGAGCGTCCTTCTTGTCCGCCCCGGAGCGGGCGTTCTCGGCACTGATCATGAGTGGTCCGAAGTGGGCTTCGTCCGAAGTCCGCTCGTAGACCAGGCCCTTGCGCAAGCGCGCCAGCTGCGTGCGCCGGTTTTCCCACTGGTCGAGCCGGTTGCGCAGACGCTGACGCGCCCGTTCGGCTGCGTTCTCGTCGGATGCGCGCTGCACCCGCGCCACCAGCGCGTCGATCAGCGCCTCCGCGAAGTCGCGCTCGGCCGCGATCCGGCCCGCGTGTTGCTCGGGCGACAAGCCGTCAGGTCGGACGGCGTCGAGGACCCGGGCCGCACTGACCAGAACGCCGTCCAGTCCGCGCTCCAGTGAGGTGACCGAGAACGGTGTGACCGACAGCGCCTCCACCCGGGCGTAGAAGGTCTCGTGGTAGTGCCGGAACTGCTCGAAGTGCGCGAGATCGCGCGGCCGGGCCCAGTTGCCCAGCGTAACCACAAGCCCCGGCTTGTCTCCGGAACGTCCCACGCGCGAGGACGCCTGGATGTACTCCGCCGTGTTCTTCGGCTGTCCGACCACGAGCATCAGCCCGAGCCGGGTCACGTCCACGCCCACCTGCAGCATCGAGGTGGCCAGGATCGCGTCGTACGGGCTTACCTCGCGGGTAGGCATCGGCTTGCCCGCCTCGCGCAGCGCGCGCAACTCCCGCTTACCGGAGACGGAGTCGAAGGCCGGGTCGAACGGCACTGCCATCTGGTCCAGCGTGGTGGTGATGTCGGCACTGGCCACACGGGAGGTGAGCTCCGCGGTGTTGAGCGTTCCGTAGGCCGTGCCGGTGCGGCGGGGCAGCTTCGACCATGGTCGCCGCTTGAAGAGAGCGGTTTGGATGTCGTCGCCCATGTAGCGGGCCATGCCGGCCAGTTCGCGGGTGGCGCTGAAGTAGCCGACTAGGGTCATGTAGGGATCGGCGGCCGGTCCGGACCGGTCGAGCAGCAGCTGCGCGCCGGCCATGAGGACCTCGGCGACCCGGATCTCCGCCGTGGTCAACCGAACCCCGGTGGTGCTGATCCCCACGTAGCGCCGGCCGGGGAAGTGCTCCGAGACGGGCTCCTCCTTGGAGAAGAACGTCTTCCCGGCGTCGAGCACCTGTGGCGGGAAGATCGTCACATCCCGCCCGTAGAGGGCGCGCACCTGATCGGCCGCGTTGCGGGCAGTGGCGGTGGAGGCGACCAACAGCGGCCGGACCGCCCGGCCCTGCGCGTCTCGCCAGCCCGCCATGACGTCGATTGCCACCTCGAACAGGCCCACCGTGGTGCCGAGCGCCCCGGTGATCAGGTGCAGCTCGTCCTGGATGATCAGGTCCGGCGGGCGCAGCCGCCCCGCCGGGCGGAGCCCTGCGGCAGGCAGACCGTCCTTGGCCGGATGCCTGCCGTTGTCGGTCAGCTCGCAGTACCGGGAGTCCGGGTGCACGTAACCATGCCGCCCACAGAACCGGGATACGTAGCCGAACAGGGAGGCGGCCTCCCCTTCCCGTGCGAGCCGGGCGAACTTGTCTACGGTGGCGATGACGAATGCCGGGGTGAGCCGGTAGATCTCCTCATCCACGGTCAGCACCGGCAGCCCCTCGGTCACCTCACCACCCTCGGCGAACGGGCAACCCGCAAGCTCGTCCCCGCAGTACACGTGTACCCGACGGGACGCCTTGACCGCCTTGACCTCCCGTGCATCGATCTTGCTTCCGCACCAGGGGCACCGCTGGATCTGCAACACCGTCAGCCGGTAGCCCGACCGGTTGTTGGCCTTCTCCAGCTGCGTCGCCGCCTCCTCGAACCGCTTCGGGCTCACATCCGTGCCCACCCACAGCCCAATCCGGAACGGCTCCTCCCCCCACGTCTGCGGCTCCGCCTTGCGCGCCAACTCAGCCGCGCACACCAACGCCGTCGCCCGCTGGAACTGCTGCGCCGTCAGCAGCCGCAGCGTGTAACGCATCAGCACGGACACACCTGTACCACCGTCCAGCGCGCCGTCCGGAGTCACGACGGCGCCCTGGCGCCGCCGGATCGCGAAGGTGTAGGCAGCCAGACCCAAATACGCCTCGGTCTTGCCACCACCGGTCGGGAAGAACAGCAGCTGCGCCTTCGCCAGATCGCCGGAGCGCTTCTCCGCCGCCGGAACGGTGAGCAACGGCAGCTGCATGAGAATGAAGGCCAGCTGGAAAGTGCGCCACGAGTGCGCCTTTGCTCCCTTGTCCGCCAGCACGGCGGCGCGAGCCTGCTCGATGCTCACCTGCGGGTGCTTGGCTCGGTGCTCGGCCACCTGAGTATGGATGCGCTGGTTCGCCATCACTCGGTTCATGAACTGGAAGCAGCGCAACGCCTCGTCGTCGCCGAGGAGGTGCTCCAAGCCATCGGCGAGCTGGCGCTGGACCTTGCGCGCCTCGCTGACCGCATCGAGACCCTCGCCCCGCAGGTGCTCCGGCAGAGCCTCGGCACGACGCTCCTCGCCATCCAGCCAGGCCGCGTACTCGCGGACGATCGGCTCCAGGCCGGCCCGCAGCTCCTCCCCGCTCGCCGCGGCGAGCGCGGTCATGTCCAGCAGCGCCTTGCCGATCTCCTCTGCCGTGGTCTGTGGCGTCTGACAGGTCGGCAGCCAGGTCGTCCACACTTCGCTGGCCCGGCGCGCACCCGCCGCCATCTGCCAATCCACCGAACATGTACGCCCGACGGCGAACTCCAGCCTGTCCCGGTATTGGAGATTCAGCCGCCGCAGCTCGTCGTCCCGCTCGTGACGGGTGTCCTCCACGGGATCCGCGACTGGGAGGAACACCTCGGCGCCACCGGCGTCCACGATCAGCTTGGTCTGGTAAAGCCACGCCTCGACCGGGATCTTGCGCGGCGTCTCCCGGTCATTGCACAACGCCACCTCGACGATCAGGCAGCCCCGCGCCTCGTCATCGTGCCGGTCGACGCGCAGCACGACCTTGTCCTTCAGCGGGAACTTCGTCGTTGCCGCTGCTTTGAGGTCGGCGACGGCGACCTTCGTGACGATCTCGATGGGCGTGCGCTTGTAGCGGCGGACGCGCCCGCCATCAGTGGCCTCGGACTCCACCTTGACCGGCTCGTACAGCCCCCAGGAGGCGGTGACCGTGAACGAGTCGAGATCGGACGGGACCTGGCAGCGCAGACCCATTGACGCGGGGATCATCAGTCCGCGCTGCTGCGGCTGGTCCTCGACGCCGGCGTCCTCGTCGGCGCCCGAGCCGCTCTCATCGACGGCCGTGACGGGCACACCGCGGCCCTGGTCCGCGTCCACGGCGTCACCGACATCGGTGGCCGCCTCGTTCGCGTCGACGTCCTGCGGGTCGTCGCGGCTGACGGTCAGCTTGAATGGGGCGATCCGGCCGATGAGGTACGCAGCGTCCGGCGCCGCGTCCAGCACCTCCTCCGGACCGCCTGCTGGGCCGAGCAGCTCCCGTTCGAGGATGTCGACCAGGTTCTCCCGCGCAGTCCACGACCGTCCGTCAGGCTCACGCACGAGCCGGTACTCCGCCTGGTCCTCGGCCTTGGCAGCGGGTGGCGTCGCGGCCGGCTTCGAGCTGGGCTTGCTCACTCGTCCTCACCCTCGATCTCATCTTCGCCCTCAGACGGGGACGGTGTCTCACTCTGTCCAGCAGCGCGGCGGTGATTTTCCTCCAGCAACCGATCCAAAATCTCCAACCGCGCTGCCGGGCTGACCGTCCAGCGCTCCATCTGCCGGTACGTATGGAACCCATGGTTCAGCGGAATATCACCCCAGCCGTAGGCCTCCATGACTGCCTCGTCCAGCGCAACGTGGATTTGTCGCAGCTGCGCCACGTCTGGGTCCGCCGAATCGGCGATATCCGGGTCATTGACGCGGTTGTACAGTTTAGTCAGTCCGAGATTGCGGCGCACCATGATTTCCCGCCGCCTAATGTCGAGATCCGCGCCTACCTTGGCGAGGCGGTCTGTGAACTTTGGCTGCGGCAACGTCACGAACGAGTCCGATGGCGTATAGCTCAGGTCTTTGCGTAGAGATGAAGAGTACCTACGTGCCCACAAATAATGAACGGAAGAACTGAGAATAGCATGCAGGGCGAATGAATCGGTTGCGAAGACCACGGTCTTCTGGTCGAAGATTTGTCGAGCGGGCACAAGAACTGGCTGCAGAGTATTGCTGGTCTGGGCCATGGCGATTACCTTGTCAAGCCCAAAAATTGCCTTGCGCATGGCCGGGCGAGGGCGCAGGAAGAGCCACCACGGAGCCTCTCGCACTGCTTTCGCTTTCGTTGCGCGTTCGGGCTTTACCCGCTCAAGCAAACGCCTGTATGGCAGCTCGTAATTCTCGGCCTGGTATTCCGATCGATTATAAAAGTCGATGATCCATCGGGATGGCGTGGAGTCGGGGCGAGAGTTAAGATCTTCGCCGTTGAGATAGGGGAAGAGCACCTCTGAATTCCTGGGATCAGCCTTAAGCCAGGCATCGGCCTCTTCGATCCCTAGTACAAAGCCCATGCCTTGAACGAAGCATCCCTTGAAGGCGATACCCGAATTCTCGGCGAGGCGCACTGGAGGCCCATCCACGCGACCAGCAGGCTCCAAGAGCGTGAGTACTTGCTGCGCTTCGACGCCATCGGCCACTCGCGGCACATCCGAGGCGATCGCGCTGCGAGTTCCCCACACGGCGGCATATTCAAGATTTGCACTAGTTGCGGGCCAGGGTCGGCTCTGAATCGACCGTGCGATGGTAAAGTTGTTGGCGACCATCTGGTCCAGGCCGACTTCCCGAGTGTCGCCTTGGGCAACGGTGTTCGTCGCGATGAGGCCAAGATTTCCCGTCCCTGCCAGCAGGGACATAGCGCGCAGGAAGAAGAAGGCAACGAGGTCGGCATTTCCCCGTCGCCCGGAGGCAAGAACGTTGACGAACCAGTCACGCACATTGGTGCCCATTGCGCCGGTAATCTTCGAACCACCCAAAAACGGCGGGTTGCCGATGATCGCGTCGAAGCCACCTCGTTCCATCACATCTGGTACGGCGAGGATCCAGTGCAGCGGCTTCCATCGCGCGTAATCAGTCTCAACCGAAGGCGTAAGCCCAGTCGTGAGGATGCCGTCGAACATGGCCCGGTTGGGCCTGGCGCCGTCTGCGGGGTAGGCCAGGCCGACTGCGATGCGAAGCTTCTCGTAGGCCTCGGTCAGCACCTTGCCGGGCTTGCCGCCGAGTCGCAGTCCGGCGGCGATCACGCCGTCGGCGACTTCCGCGAGTTGGCGGGTCAAGTCCTGGTACTCGCGCCACTGTCGCCGCTTCGTGGCCGCCGAGCGCTGCGGGTCGTCGTCGTTGACCTCGCTCGCCAGGCTTCGACGCAGCCTCGTAGCGCGCGTGAGGACGCCCTCGATGTCGAGGTGGCGGATCGTTGTGGTTCCTTCGCCGATGTCGAAAAGCGGTGTCGCGGCTGCCTTGACCGGGGTGATGTGGAGCGCGCGGAGCTGCTCGGCATCGGTAAGGCCAAGTAGGGAGTTGCCGTGCAGCACCTTGTCGTCGACGAAGGAAAACGGCAGTTTGGGGTCGAGGGAGACCAGCCACAGCGAAAGCTTGCACATCTCCACGGCCATGGCGTTGATGTCCGCGCCATAGAGACACCTCGCGACCACCGTCCTTATCGCATGGACGTATAGGTCATGGGCGGTCCCGGTCGCCACGCCCTCTCGGCGCCATGCCTCAACCAGCCGGGCGGCCAGGTACCGCGCGGCAGCGACGAGGAACGCGCCCGAGCCGCAGGCGATATCGGCGATCTTGAGATCGAGGATGTCGTCGGACGACGCTGGTCGCCAGGCGTCGTGGTCGGCGGTCTGGTATGGCCCAGGGTTGAAGACCAGCGGCTCCAGGGCGTGCTGGACGACCTCTTCCGCCAGTTTGCGCGGAGTGTAATGGGCGCCTGCCGTGGCGCGGGACGGGGTTTCGATGAGCAGGACGCCGCCGGGCTCGACGACGAAGGGCCGGTTGCGCAGGTCCCGTCGGATGATGCCGATGAGGGGCCGCAGCCGGTCGCGTAGTGTCCCGTCGGTGGTGACGGCGCGCAGGGCGCGTTCGGCGTCCTCGACTTCTCCGCTGCCGCGGATCGCCTTGGCCAGCGCGGCCTTGGACGGCGGTTTGGCCGCGGGCTGGTCGTCCTTCACCCAGGCCAGGATGGCGTCGGCCAGCTTCGTGGGGTCACGGTACCGGGCGGCCATGTCCTCCAGCTCGGCCAGTGGCATCTCCGGCTCCTCACCGGACTTGCCGATGAGGCCGACGGTGACCTCGTTCGTCTCCTCGCTGGAGTAGCCGAGCAGGCCCTCGTAGATGTAGCCGATCTGCTCGACGTCGATGTCGCGGAAGGAGATTCGCCGGGCTGGTTCGCCACGCAGCTCGGCCATCTGTACTGCGCGCAGCACCTCCAGCATGACCCGATCGCTGACCGTGATGGCCAGGGTGCCGCGCGGGCTGTGGGCGGTGAGGAACGGGAACCGGTCGGGGTCGAACAGCGAGCCACCGTACGAGGGCAGTCGCAAGTCCTCGAACGACGCGCCGCGCGATAGTGCCTGAGATGTCGCCAGCAGCCGGTGCCAGGTCAGGTGGGTTCCGTCGAGGGTTTCGCTGCCCTCTTCGCGCTCGCGACGGTCGAGGGCGTCCAGCTCGTCGCTGATGCCGTAGCCCATGGCGAACAGCCGGCTCTGCGGAAGCAGGCCGCGTTCCTCGGCGAAGAGCAGGAAGACCACGCGCATCATCACCGTCACGGCGGCCTCGTAGACCTCCTCGCGGTCCGCCGGCAGAGGGTCGGGCTCGCCGTGGCGGACGGCGTCCAGGCCGGCCTCGGACAGGGCCTGGACGAGCAGCTCGACCGCGCGCCGCACCTGGACGCCGAGCGCTTCGGTGATCTCCTCGGCGGCGGCGACCGACTCGCCGAACAGCTCGGTCAGGCGGTCCTCTGGGCGTCCGCCGAGTAGCCGCCGTAGCCGGAGCAGTTCGACGAAGGCGTTGCGAGTCTGGGGTTCCTCGATCCAGGTCTGGGCGTCGATGATGCCGGAGGCGACCATGGTGTCCTTGCGGGCGCTAACGACGGCCCACCAGCGTCCGTCGGTGACGACGCCGATGGGGACCTTTCCGTGCCGCAGCAGTTCTTCCATGCGGTCGATCGGGCTGGTCGCCCAACCGTCGTCCAGCGGATCGCGTAGCGAGTCCACCGGGTCGACGACGAGGACGAGCGCGCCGATCGTCTCGCCGTGGGCGATCGCTCCGGTGGGCGTCACCGTCACGGTGTAGTTGGGCGACCGCACGCCGCCGGCGGCCTCGGCGAACAGCGCCCCAGTCAGATCGCTGGTGTAGTGGTCGCCCCAGCCGAGGATGTTCCGCAGAACCAGTTCGACCCAGGCGTCGCGGGCCTCGCGGTAGCGGTCGAGCGCGGACGGGTCGTCTCGGCGCAGGTCCCAGCCTTCCCATGCCTTCTCGAATGCCGGCTTGGCGTCCTTGAGCAGGGCCGCCTGGTCGGCACCGAGCTGGGGCATCCCCTGCTGCCAGACGCGCTTGAGGGCGGGAACGGACAGGAACGGCCCGTCGGCGTCCACCAGCTCCAGCCACGCGCGGTGGAGGTCGGCGGTGGAACGTGCTGACCCGGCGGACTTGCGCCTCATGACTGCGCCCTTCCTGCTTCAGCGTCGGCCGGGGTCAGTGCGAAGACCACGGCTGCGGCGGACACGTGCGGTTTGACATCGGCATACCGTTCACCGATCGCGGCGATCTCGCGCTGCTCCTCCTCATGGAGGTTTGCCAGCCGGTCCTCCATGGCCAGCAGGTCACGGCGGCGCTGTGCCTGCTGGTCGTCGGTGAACAGCAGTTCCTCCTGGGCCTGGATCTCCAGAGCCAGCCGCTGGCGGGACTCCTCCAGGTTGATCCGGAAGGCCCCGAAGATCTCCCGGGCACGGGAGACGTCGGACTCCTGGCGGGTGCGCAGCGCCTCCGTGACTCGCTCCTGGTGGGACTCGGCCCTGCGCGCCACGGTATTGAGTAGGCGGGTTCGCAGCCGGGAGTCCTCCGCGTCCCACAGCTGGGCGAGCGTGGCGCGCACGCCCTCGTCGGCCAGGATCAGGTGCTCCGCGTCGAGGGCCTGGTCGAGCACCTCCTCCACCTTGGCCTCGGCCATGGCCTGGCCCCGCAGACGCACGCCGGTGAGGAAGACCTCCTCGTGCAGCCGCAAGCCCCCGCGCCCGACGAGGACCAGCCGGGACACGGCGGCCACGCACGACTGCGGCAGGTCCTCGACCACGACTGCGGTAACCCGGTGCACTGGGGAGTCGACGCTGAACAGTGCGCTGCGCAGCAGCCGGGCCGAGCGTTGCATCAGCGCGTGGCCGAGGTGCACGTGCACCAGATCGGTGCGGTCCTGAGCAGCCTTGTCATCGAAGGTGATCAGGCGCAGGGCACCAGGGTTCAGGCGGGTGTCGAGCCCTTCGAGGGCGTGCTGCCACGCAGACCCGAGCGAGGGGATCTCGAACACCTTGGCGTCGGTGCGGTCGTCGCCGATCTCGATCAGCGGTGGCTGTGCAGTGAGCGCCAGAGCCGTGTCCACCACGCGACGGGCATTGCCTGGCGTCAGGTGCATCTCCAGCTTGCGCTGGTCGTAGGTGCGGGACAGCTCGGTGAGGCGGCGGTTTAGCTCGATGCCGCCCGCCAGTGCTCGGGTGATGATCGCGTCGCCGCTTTCGCGGTCGGTGGACCGGCTCTTGCGGGTGGCCGTGGTCGGGCTGAAATGCTCCTGCAGTTCGCCGTCGATGATCTGGTTGACCGAGCCGAGATCGTGGGCGACGTTGCCGACCTTCTCCGCGATGCGGCGCATGAAGTCCATGTCCGCGGCGTAGGTCGCCGAGGTCGAGTCGGGCGCGAAGTGGTAGATCTCGGGCGTGTGGTGCTGGCCGTAGCGGTCGATGCGCCCGATTCGCTGCTCCAACCGGGAGGGGTTGAACGGGACGTCGAAGTTGACCAGTCGGTGGCAGTACGTCTGCAGGTCGATGCCCTCGCCAGCCGAGTCGGTGGCGACGAGCACCCGCACGCGCTCCTTGCTCGGGTCCTCGGTGAAGCGGGCGCGGATCTCCTCCCGCTCCTCAGTGGGCGTGGATCCCTGGATAGTGGCCAGCACTTCGCCGTAGCCGCGTTGCGTGAGCACGTCGGCGATCCAGTCCAAGGTGGCGGCGTACTCGGTGAACACCACCACCCGCTCATTCGTCCAGGTCCTGCCGTCCGGACGGCAGATCGCGTCGAGGAAGCCGATCAGCGCCTTCAGACGCGAGTCCGGCCGGTGCTCGAAGCGCCGGCCCCATGAGACCAGGGCGGAAATCTCCTGGGGGCTCGCGGCTACCAGCGGATCGGAGCCCTTGCTCTGCCGCAGTGCGGTGAACTCCGGATGGTCTTCCCGGCCCTCCTCCTCGTCCGACTGCTGGCTGCCGAGGATCTCCTCGTAGTAGTCGTCCTCGTCATCCAGATCCGGCAGGCGACCCGTTGCGGCGGCCTGCTCGTAGAGCTCCAGCGTGCGGGCGAACGACCAGGGGCTGGACAGGAACCGCTTCTTCAGCAGCATCGCCACGATGTCGCCCGAGCGTTTCTTGCCGTTGGCGCGGGCGCTCTCGGCGAGGAGGCGCTCCAGAACCGCGAACTGCTGCTGCTCGTCGTCGTCCGGCGTGAACGGGATGGTCTTCAGCTGCCGGGTCTTGAAGCCCTTGTCCTTCAGCTCAGTCTTCAGCCGACGCACCGTCACCTCGCGCAGCGCTCGCTCGTCAAGGAGGGCGCCGCGGCTGAACCGCCGACCGTCGATCATCTCCAGTAGCGCGGTGAACGACTCCGGGTAGCCGTTGTGCGGGGTAGCGGACAGGAACAGGCGGTGCTCGCACCGCTCCGCCAGCTCGCGGGTGGCCACCGTGCGCTGGCTATCCACGGCGTACCCGCGGTGGCCGTCCGCTGCGCTCGGGCCGGCGGGCGCAACATGGTGGGCTTCATCGACGACGAGCACATCGAACGCGAACCGCCGGGCAGTGGCCGTGTCCCGGGCGTCGGCGTAGATCGAGCGCAGCAGACGCTGTGCGCGCACCGTCGGCAGCCACGACAGGCTCACGATGACCCGCGGGAAGAGCCGGAACGGATTCGCGTTCAGCCCGTGGCTGCGCCGCACCTGCGACATCAGCTCGCTGTTGACGATCACGAAGTCCAGGCCGAACTTCTCCCGCATCTCGTCCTGCCACTTCAGTGCAAGGCTCGGCGGGCAGACGATGACGACCGAGCGCGCCCGGTGCCGCAGCAGCAGCTCCTGGATTACCAGGCCGGCCTCGATGGTCTTGCCCAGGCCCACGTCGTCGGCAAGCAGCAGGTTGGTGCGGGAAGACTGCAGGGCGCGGCGCAGTGGCTCCAGCTGGTATGCCTCGACGTTGGCGCCGCTACGGAACGGTGCCTGGTACGAGTCGGCGTCAGCGGAGGTGACCGCACCCCAACGTACGGCGTCAACGAATGCCGCGAGCGTGTTCGGGTCGTCGAAGCCATCCACTGCGATGGTCTCTGGCAGCCCCTGATCGGGCGCGACGGTGTGCCCGACCTCCAGCTCCCAGACCACCGCGAGCTCCTCGCCCAGGCGGTCCTCTTCGAGGGACTGGAGACTGACCACGTGGGTGAGCTGCGCAGTGCCCTCGTCGGCGGGGCTGCGCGGCAAGCCCTGCTGGCGCACATCGGTCACAGCCCAGGTGGAGCCCCGGACATTGACGACCTGCCCCGGTTCGGGGACCTGCGGCAGGGCCGCAGGCTGCACGGTGCGCGGGCCCCGCTGCACCTGCTCGTCAGATACAACCGCCATCGGGTGCCCCTTCGCTACCACCGCTGCTTGCCACCTGATCATGCCCGAGCCGGGACCATCTCTGGAGCAAACCAGCGGAAGAGTACGACGGCCCATGTGTCCCATCATCCTCGCGCTGTTTTTCGATTTTCGCAAACGGCCCTGCTAGCATGGCTTGCATGCCGAACACCCCCGACCGCGTACGCGAGCTGATCCAGGCATCGGGGCTGAGTCAACGCGATTTCGGCCTCCGAATCGGGCTCGACGACTCCAAGCTGTCCAAGTCCCTGAGCGGCAGTCGCCGCTTCTCGTCGCTTGACCTGGCGCGTATCGCCGAGCTGTGCACCGTGACAGTCGACTGGCTGATCACCGGGGAGGAGCCTCCGCTGGCTCTGGCAGCGCGGACCACCGGCGGTAGCGCCGGCGAGGCGATCCGCGCCGCGAGGCGATACAGCACGCTCAGATCAGACATGGCAGCTGTTGGTTTCCCGCAGCCGTGGCAGCCTGTGCTCCAGGGGCCCGCTGCAGGGAACTGGACGGAGCGGGGTCGCCGTCTGGCCACGAACGCACTGGGTGCTGTAGCTCGCCGCGGCCTGTCTGTACAACAGGAGGACCTCCCGAAGCTGGTGGAGGAGGTGTTCGGAGTCGACGTGGCGGTCGTCGAGGTGGGCCCCGACTTCGACGGGCTTGCTGCCGCGTCAAGCGAGGCGAAGATCATTGTGCTCGCTACCTGCCACCTCCCCTCTCGGCAGCGGTTCACTCTGGCCCACGAACTTGGTCACTTGCTGGCAGGTGACAACCAAGAGCTGCACCTCGACAACGACGTATTCGACAAGGCGTACGCGAAGGAGCCGAGCGAGATCCAAGCCAACGCCTTCGCTGCAGCCTTCCTCACGCCAGAAGAGGACATGCGCCAGGCTGTCGGCACGACCGGTCTCACCGAGGCATCTTTTGCCGCTCTAGCCTGCGACTGGATGGTGACCCCTTCGGCTCTCGCGTATCGGTTGCTGAACCTTCGTCTGATCGATGCCGGCGCCTGCGAGCGCTACAAGGCCATCACCTCGGCCAATGCGGCTGCCCTGGCTGGCCGTGGTGAGGAGCTCGCCCGACGGACCGTCATCACAAGCAGCTCTCGACCCCCAGGACTCCTCGTGCGCGACACCTATGCAGCCTACGAGGCGGGCGAGGCCACGCTCCGCCCGTACGCTGGCCTTCTTGGCAGGGACGTTGACGCGCTGAGGCGCGATCTGGAAACGGGAAGCGAGGCTTCCAGCTCCTCGTGAACGCCTACTTCTTCCCTGACAACACGGTGCTGTGCAATTTTGCCTCGGTGGAGCGACTCGATCTGCTCAAGGCAGTACTCGACGATCGCGGACGGTGGACCGCCGCAGTCGCCTACGAAGCGCACCGGTCAGCATCCGTCCTGCCCTCCCTCGGCAACGTCGCAGCTGACGGCTGGCTCGGCGAGCCAATCGAGATCACCAGTGACGTCGATGTCCAACAGATCAACCGCATCCGCCGCACGGTCTTCGGCGGCACCGACGACGAGCCGCTGAAGCACCTCGGCGAAGCGGAGACCTGCCACGTCATTCTGAACCTCGGGGAGTTCGCGGGCTCGTGGTGGATCTCGGATGACAACGAGGCGCTCAGATACGCACGACTCAAGGGCATCACCACCCGCGAGACAATTGATCTCATGGCCATCGCGGCTGTGAACGGGGATATCAGTGCACAGGACGCCTACGCGTTAATGCGGGCAATGGCCGCCCAGGGGCGGCATTTGCGGCTGCCCTCGTCCGCGGCTGACCTTCTGAACTGACGACCGGCACGTGTACCTGGCTCGTATGCGGGCCTGGCCCAGCGGGTGGTGGCGTGGCCAGCGGGTCCTGGGACGCCACTCTTGGCATCGTGGTGTTCGGGGCCGCACTTGCGTTTCGCGTGGCGCTTCGGCGGAGCAGCGCTGTACTTGTCAGGTGCGGGTCGGTAGCCAGGGCGCTCAAGAAGTGTTCGCCAGGAGAAGTCAGGCTGTTGGAGGCCGAGTTGGGCATTCTGAGGACGCCCCGGGCACCTGGTCAGAGGCGAGGCGTTCCGTGCTCCAGGTAGGAGGTCGCCGAGCGAGATCGGGCGTCAAGGCCGGCGTGGACCCGCCGGGCCAGACGAGGGATGAGGAGCTCGTCGATCTGGTCGGCGGTGTGGAAGGCGTACTCGCCGATCTCCACCCCGTCCAGGTTGATCTGAGCTCGCTCCTCTGCGGGGAGGATGCCACCGTCGAAGACGAAGAGCAGCTTGTCGCCCTCGGTCGGGTGGGGTGCCCAGTCCGCGACGAGGAGGCGGCCGATGGGCGGGGTGATACCGAGCTCCTCCTTGACCTCTCGGGCCGCGCCCTCGCTCGGGGTCTCGCCGGGGTGGAGGTAGCCGCCCGGGATCTCCCAGCCCGGCTTGTACGTGGGCTTCACCAGGAGCACGCGGTCAGCTTGGTCGAAGAACAGCACCCCGGCGGCGGTGCGCGGCTGGGCAACGGCCTCGGGTGCGTCGGAGTCGCTCATGACCATGACTGTATCCGTCCCCGCCGGACTACCCCACGATGCGCAGCCGCTGGGCCACGCCCGCAAGCTGGTGGCTCGGCTTGCCGCGCTGCTGCCGGACCCAGGTGGTCACCAGGTGTCGTGGGATGAAGTGGTAGCGGGCCTGCTCCGGAGCCAGTTCCTCGGCGTCGAGTATCAGGGCGAGGGCCTCGTCCATCCGGTTCTGCGCGCTGTAGGCGCGGGCCACTTCGAGGGTGTGCCGGACACGCCGCTCGAGCGGCAGGGTGGAGGAGTCCACGCGCGGCCCCTGGTCCGCGGCGACCTGGACATCGCCCAGTTCCATGGCCGTTGAGATGCGGTGGATGGCGACGTTGGTCGGCCCGAAGGCCGTCCACATGTGGTTGGCGTCGTGACCCAGGCGCTGTGCGGCCTGGTCCGCTTCGGCGAGGAAGGTGCTCACCGTGGCCCGGTCGTCGAGCCGGGCGGCGGTCACCGCGCCGACGAGGAAGAGCGTCCCGTAGATCGACAGGTACGCGGGCGAGGCGTCCGCAAGGCCACTCTCCAGATAGCCCGCTGAGTCCGCCACCAGATCCCGCGCTGCGGTGAGACGGCCGCTGGCAAGGAGGCAGTGGGAGACCGATCGGAAGAGCGAACCGGTGACGACGAGGTCGCCCGACTCCTGCGCGGCAGCCAGACCGCGATCAGCGGCCATCCAGGCGAGATCGGCTTCCCCTATCTTCGTCAGGACCATGGCCGCGCCCTGGTACGCCATCGCGAGCAGGGCCTTGGCTTTCAGCCGGTCGTCGCCGTCGTAGGTACGGACAGCGCGCTGGGCCTGGGCGAGGATGTCGGGGACGAGCCTGGTCGCCCGCGAGTACCTGGCGTCCTTGTCGGCG
The DNA here is from genome assembly GCF_053603035.1 of Kitasatospora sp. NPDC004272. Taxonomy (NCBI): domain Bacteria; kingdom Bacillati; phylum Actinomycetota; class Actinomycetes; order Kitasatosporales; family Streptomycetaceae; genus Kitasatospora; species Kitasatospora sp. NPDC004272. The sequence continues at coordinate 21,462 of NZ_JBSGET010000058.1, forward strand.
GACAAGGTGGAGCCGACTTCGACGCGCAGGATGTCGAGGTCGGGTGGGTTGCTCGATTCCCGGCGCTCCTCCGGGAAGGGCATCGTTGCTCCAGGCCAGAACAACCGTCTTTGCCCGCAGTAGAGTTGCCGCCGTGCAGCGACTCGCCTTCTTCGATCTGGACGACACCCTCGTCGATCGCACGCAGGGGTTCCGGGTGTGCATTCGCAGCTTCTGCTCCGACCTCGGCTTCGCCGAGGACATCGAGGAGTGGCTGCTGGACGCGATGTACGAGCGCGCCTACCGGAGCGACTTCGACCGCCTGCGCAGTGAGTTCGCCCTCTCCGCTCCGACCGAGGAGTTGTGGCAGCACTACTGCAGCGGCATGGCAGCCGCCGTGACCTGCCCACCTGCGGTTCTGTCCGGCCTGGAGGAACTGCGCGCGGCCGGTTGGCGGCTGGCGGTCGTGACCAACGGTGCCGGCGACATACAGCGGGCCAAGCTCGCGAGGACCGGGATCGATCGGAGGGTGGACGCTGTGTGCGTCTCGGAGGAGGTGGGCATCCGCAAGCCGGAGATCGGCATCTTCACGGAGGCGGCCCGCCTCCTGGGAGCCGACGGGCTCTCCGGCGGGTGGATGGTCGGCGACAGCCCCGAGAAGGACGTGGCCGGCGGGCGGGCTGCCGGTCTGAGGACGATCTGGGTGTCCGGTGGTAACGGCAACGCTGTCGAAGCGGATCACGTCGTCTCGGACGCCGGCGAAGCCATCGAGCTGTTGCTCGGGATGAACGGGGTTCACGCATGAATAGCGGTCGACCGGTAGTCGGAATGCTGCACCCGGGCAGCATGGGTGCAGCAGTCGCGGCCCAGATCCGCCAGGCAGGGACGACTGTCCTCTGGTGCTCGGCGGGTCGGAGCGAGGCCACCCGGAGTCGCGCGGTCGAGGCCGGCCTCACCGAGGTTCCGAGCCTCGACGAGTTGGTTCCGCGGTGCGAGGTCCTGCTCTCCGTCTGCCCGCCTGCCGTTGCCGAACAGCTTGCCGCCGAGGTCGCGGAGCACGGCTACGGAGGGGTCTACGTCGAAGCGAACGCCGTGACCCCGGAACGGGTCAAGCGGATCGCGTCGGCGCTGCCTGAAGCGACGGTCGTGGACGGCTCGGTGGTGGGTTCGCCTCCGCGTGGCGGCAAGCAGCCCCGCCTGTTCCTGTCCGGCCCCGAGCAGGCGGTCGACCAGGTGGTGCGGCTCTTCGCCGGTACCGACGTACGCGCCCGTGTCCTCGGCACCGAGCTCGGACAGGCCAGCGCGCTCAAGCTCTCGTACACGAGCTATCAGAAGGCGTCCCGGGTGCTCGCGGCGCTGTCGTACGCGCTGGCGGCCGACCACGGTGTCGAGGGCGAGCTGCTGGAGATCGCCGCCGGTCGCTCGGGGAGCTACCTGGTGGAGACCGGCTACATTCCCAAGACAGCTGGCCGGGCCTGGCGTTGGGTGCCCGAGCTGGTGGAGGCCGCCGAACTGCTGGAGGAGTGCGGGCTGCCGGGTGAACCGATGCGCGGCGCGGCCGAGGCATTGCTTCGTTGGGAGGGCGCGCGGGATGCGGAACTCAACCTGGTGGACGCACTGGCCCGTCTCCACGAGCGCCGTTAAAAGGCCAGCTCATCGGCTGGCCTCAGCGCCTCGATGATGACCTGCGCGGACTCCTCGATCGACCGCCGGTCAGTCCGCAGATGGAGGTCCCACCCTACGGAGGGGTGGGCCAGGACGTCGGCTTCGGTGGCGTCCCAGGCGGCGAGGCGGGCCGGGGTGTCGGTGTCGCCGCGCAGGGCGGACCGCTGCTCGGTCACGTGCCGTGGGCACGAGAGCTGCACGGTGAGCCAGGATGCCGGGTAGCCCGTCGTGAGGGCGTCGATGCCGGCGATCTGGCCGAGGTGGATGATCGGGGTTCGACCGGCGGTGAAGACGGCGTCGAGGCCCGGTCGGTCGATCAGGTAGGTGTTGTTGTAGCGGTCGTTGCGGTAGATGACGCCGCCGCTGGCTTCGAGCTGGTGGAGTTGGTCGGGGGTGCCCATCCGGTAGCCCTGGCTGCGGCCGCCGCCGATCTTGAGCCGCGCGAACTGGTCCAGCCGTGGGTCCTGCTCGATGAGGGCCGCGGTGATGGTGTCCTTGCCGCTGGCCGGCGGTCCGTACAGGATGATCCCGGTCTTCATGCGCGTGCCACTCCCAGGGCGTATCGGGCTTGGTCGGCGACCGCGATGGCCGATCCGTAGCGGTTGTCGACGACGAGGTGCGGGACGACCGGGCGGAGGTCGAGGTCGATCCCGTCGACGTAGTCCGTCCAGTTGCTGAGCTTCCAGGCGTCGCGGGCGGCGGAACGGAAGGCGATGTACTCGCGCATGGAGTCCGCGTCGCACTCCAGCCAGATCGGTGTGACCTCCACCTGGTGCGCCGCACAGCGGTTGGTCAGGCGCCGCATCCACACCGGATCGGTCATCTCGCTGATGAACGGGGCGGTGGCCACCGTGGAGATGCCGCACTCGACGTTGGCGAGGATCGACTCCATGAGGCACTGGTACTCCAGCGGCCGGACCTCGGTCCGGTAGGTCTCGGACTGCCGGTCGTTGGGGTCGCAACCGAGCTCGGTCAGCAGGCGCTCCACCAGCGGCCGGGTGAGCGGGTCCTTGTCGAGGAGCGGCCAACCGGTCAACTGGGATATGAACTTGGCGAATTCGGACTTACCGCTTCCAGCGAATCCACCGATCAGCAGGAGTGAGGGCTGGTTCGGGTCGCCACCGGTGTGCCGACGGCGCCAGGCGTCGAGGATTCGCTGTTGGGCGCCCTGGATGCCGCCCTTCGCCGAAGCGGGCACCAGGTGCTTGAGCGCCCGGGTGACAGCCTGGACGTGCTCGCTCTCCAACTGCTCTTTCGAGTGGGCGACTTGATGACCGACCTGCTCGGCCGGGAGCGCCTTGCGGAAGCCGAGCTCGGGCTCGGTCGCCCGGTAGAGCAGGCAGTACGCGCGCCGGTAGTGCGGCCCGGGAAAGACTTCGCCCTGTTCGTGCTGCCACAGCGTCTGGAAGTTGGCGGCGGGCGCGGAGAGTCCTGCGCGACGCGCGGTCTCACGAAGCCGTTCGCCGGCCGCCTCCAGGGTGAGCCCGTGGGCTTCTCGCATCTCCCGCAGTTTCTCGGGCCGCCAGCCCGATCGGTCCCTGCTCAAGTCCCCCACCAGCTCACGGTTCGTCAGCATGATTCCGAGCCTAGGTCCGAGGTCGGCGATCCCATGTGTAAGCGGATGTTGAAGTCACGTTGAGCGGGACGGCGAACGGCCTCGACAACTCGGAGTGATACAGCGATCACGCTAGGCCCGCTGTGATGTCCGTGGCAACAGTGCCCACCGGTACGAACGAACTGGAGGCCGCACCATGTTCCATCCCGCATCACGCTCAGATGTACAGTCAACTCCCTTCATTCCACGTCAGGTTCGCAGGACGACCACCCCTCCCGGAGCCTCCGACGGCTCCTGCTCGGTGGACACACAGCAGTTCGCGGAGGCCCTTCGCGGTGAGGGGGACGAGGCCGACGAGAGCTGGCGCGACTGGGCCCGCCGCCTGCTCGACGGCGACGGCCTCACCCCGGCCCTGCTCACCCAGGTCTGGGCCGAGGTCGTCGCGTTCGACGACACGCTCGCCGAGTACCTGGCCAAGCCGGTGGTCGTGCCGGACGGCACGGTGACCGTATCGGGCAGCGGGAAGGAGACCTTCAAGACTTTCAACGTCTCCACGGCCGCCGCCCTGCTGGCCGCCGCCAGCGGTGCGAACGTCGTCAAGGGCACCTCGTCGTCGGTCTCGGCCGTCTCGGGCGCGTCCGACGTCCTGGCCGCGCTCGGCGTGCCCTCGCTGACCGATCCCGCCCGCATCCCCGAGTTCACGGCCAGGTACGGCATCGCCTTCGTCGACTACGCGTCCTTCTGCCCGCGTTACGCGGCCCGCTACGACGGCCGGTTCGACTTCCTCAGCCCGATGAGCTTCTTCATGCCAGCCGCGACCCTGGTCGTGTCGGCCGACGCGTTCCTCCACGGGCTGGCCCACGACGACGTGCGGACCGCCGCGTTGGGCATCCATTCGGCGCGCCCGGACATCGCCCGCGGCCGGGTTGTGACGACCTGGATCGGGCCCGGGCAACGGATCGACGAACTCGCCTCGTTCGGGACGAGCACCAGCGCGGTACTGCAACACGGAGCTGTCCAACTCGTCAGTCAGCACAGCGACGGTGCCACCGGTCCGTGGCGGCGGGCCGTGAGGCACCGCACCGACCACGCCACCAACGCGGCTGCCCTGGTCGAGTCCCTCCGCCCGGACGGCGACCCGGCCGTCACGGACTTGGTCGAGCGCAACGCCGCCGCGATCCTCGCCGCCGCGCACCCGGGAGTCGCTGACGACGAGGCCCTCCAACTGGTCCGGGAGGCCCGCCTGGACGGCCGCGCCGAGCGGCTCCTTCCCCGTCTCCGCTCCGCCGCCTCGAAGGGCCTCCGATGACTCCGCAACCGTTGCCCGTCAACGAGAACTGGGTCGGCAGGACGCTCGGCCCCCTCACCCGCCGGTTCACCCACCACGACCGGCTGCAGGACGTCCTTCCCCTCGACCCCGACCGTCCGCTGGCCGTCGTGACCGGATTCGGACCGACCAACGCCCCGACCGCCGGCACCCTGTCGGTGATGCTCGGAGTGATCGAGCTGCAGCGCCACCTGCGGGTGCCGATGACCGTGGTCGTCTCCGAGCTGGGCGCGTGGAACTCCCGCAACGTGCCGTGGAACCAGCTCACCGCCGTCCGCGACCAGATGTTCAGCTTCATGCAGGCGATCGGCCTGGACTCGCAGGCCGAGTTCGCGCCGGTCCGGATGCGCTCGCACACCGACACCGCCAACCTCGTGCGGTGCGGGCGCATCGCCCGGTTCCTCAGCCGCCAGGACTTCCTCGACCACCACGAGGACCTGGTCGAGCTCTACCAGGACCACGGTCTGCTCGGGAGCGAGGTCGGTCTCACCGTGGACGCGCTCTACACTGTCGCGGACATCCTCGGCCCCGCCGAGGAAGGCGCCGCCCGCGTGTTGATGCTCTCGGGTCTGGAGGAGAGCTACTTCACCGAGCTGTCCCGACTCGTCCTCGACCGACAGCGGGAGGCCGGCGAGCTGAGCCTCGGCTGGCAGGTCGAGCTCGGGGCGCTCTACTTCCGCGTCCTGGAGGGCCTGGGCGGCTACCCCAAGATGTCCAAGAGCATCCCTGCTTCGGGCATCCACCTCGGCATGGCGGACGAGGAGATCGCCGCCCGTGTCCTCGCCGACGACGAGGCCAGCCAGCGTCCCCTGCTCTCGGCGATCGAACTCAGCAGCGGCTGGACCATGGTGGAGATCGACCAGGCGCGGGCGGCATTCCGGCGCAGGCGACAGGAGGCCGCCGGGTGGGAGCTGGCCAAGCACCGGTTCGCCGAGACGTTCTCCACCTTCGCCAGGATCTGGCGGGAGTGCGGCCGGTGACCGCAGGTCAGACGTTCGTCGTACTGGGAGGTGCCGGCCGTCTCGGTCGGCACCTCCTGCCGATGCTCCGCGCGCAGGGGCACCGAGTCATCGGCGTTTCCCGAAGCCCTGCCGATGACCCGCCGCCGGACGGCTGGGTCTGCGCGGACCTGACTACGGCTGCCCAGTGGGCATCGGTGCAGGACCGGCTGCTGGACCTGCTGGGCGGTGAGGGGGAGGTCGTCCTCGTCGATCTCGTCCTCGACCGGACGAGCGTCGCCTCGATGCGACGGTCGATCTCTGCCGCCACCACCTTCACGGTACGAACCCGTCGACTGCTGACCGCCGAGGGACATGCGGTCCGGATCCTGGCCGCAGGCACGACGGCCGCGCTGGCACCGCTGGGTTTCCAAACGCCCTACGGCAGGGCCAAGCGCCAACAGGCTCTCCACTACGCGCGGTTGGAATGCGTCGACCTCGTTCTGCTGCCCCAGCTCGTCGACACCGTCCAGCCCGACCGGTCCGGGGACCGTCCCGGCGCGGTCGTCGGCAACAACTGCACCTACGAGGCTGCCGCGGCAGCTCTGCAAGCCATCCGCCACCACCCGGCGCGACGCTCGCTGTGGGTCGTTCGAGGAGGTGATCCGCAACCGTACGTCCACCGCGGGATCGCCGGCTTGCCCGGCGCGCTGGGCTCACTCGTCCTCTCCCACACGGTGGGCCGGAACAGCCCGACCGCGCACCGGCGTGCCAGCCGCGAACGGCTCGCGCTCCTGCCGCCCCATATCCGCGCCGGGGTGGACCACCACGGTGCGCCCGAACGGCTCGTCCGCGCCTTCGAGAGGTACCTGGACATGCCCCGCGCCCGGACCGTCATCGCGGGTGATCAGCCCGCCCGATCGAAGGAAGACGATGAGTAGTACCCCTGACACCGTCGTTCTCGGCACCGGCTTCGCCGGACTCACCGCCGCCACCCGGCTGGCCGAGGAAGGACATCACGTCCGCTGCCACGGCGACGGCGCCGCCGGCGCGTCCCTGCAGAACTTCGGCCAGCTCCACTCGGGAGCCGTCTACGCCCCCGTGCTCCCCGAGGTTGCGGCCGCCTGCTGGCAGCACCGCTCCCGCTGGTCCGGTCTGATCGACGAGGACGTCCGACTCGCGCCGGGCTTGGCCCTCTTCGGCTCGCCCGGCGAAGTCGAGCGCTACGCGCAGGCGTGGTCCGACCTCGGGATTCCCGCACGGCCGCTGTCTGCCGCAGAACTGGACGGCTACGGAGTTCAGCCGTCCGTTGCCCCTGCCGCCGCCTTCGCCCTGCCCGACCTCTCGGTGGACGTGGCCGCCGTGCACTCCAAGACCATCGCGCACGCGGCGACCCGCGGGGTTGGCTTTGCCCGTCCGGCGTCGTGCGCGCCGGTCCTCTCCGGGACCGAAGTGGTCCTGTGGAGCGCGGATGCCGGGTACTACCGGCCCGACACCCTCGTACTGGCGGCCGGCCACCGCACGGTTCATCTGCTCGACCTGCTAGGCATCCAGCACCCGTTGGCGATCGGCAACCTGCCGTACGGCGTCCTGGAGGGACCGGTCCCCCGACTCCCGCTCACCTACTGGCTCGACGGCGACCTGCTCGCCGTAAGCCCCCAGCGCAACGAACTCCGTGTCGCACTTCCCGGACGTCCCGGCGGTCCTGCCGACGACGCCGTCGAGCACTACCGGATCGCGGCGGCCCTGTCGGCGCGGTGGCCGAGTCTGCCCGCAGAGCGGGTCCGTCTGCAATGGGGCCAGGTCGCGGAGCCGATAGGTACCGGACCCGACCCGTCGGCGGTCGTGGTCGATCTCCGTCATCCGCCTGCCGGCTGGGGGCAGGTCGCGAACCTGGTCGTCTGTCTGCCGGGCAAGTGGACCACCGCCTGGCACGCAGCCGACCAGGTCGCTCAGACCGTGGCCTCCAGAAGCTGACAGACCCGGGGGATCAGCCGCCGATCCCGATCGCCTTCCGCACCTGCTCCAGCACCGGCTGGGCCCGCCTGCGCGCCTTGGCCGCGCCGATCGCCAGCAGTTCCTCCAACTCGCTGCCCGGCTGCATCAGCGCGTCGTACCGCTCGCGCAGCGGGCCCAGCTGCTCGTTCAGGACGATGTACAGCTTGTCCTTCAGCTCGCCCCAGCCCATGCCACCAGCCTCCAGCCGCGCGCGGACCTCGGCCGTCGTCGCCGGATCGGCGAAGTGGGAGAGCAGCTGGAACACCGAGGAGGCGTCAGGATCCTTGGGCGCCTCAACCGGCGTGCTGTCCGTCGGAATCCGGCGCACGGTCTTCCGCAGCTCCGCCTCCGGCGCGAACAGCGGGATCGTGTTGCCGTACGACTTGCTCATCTTCCGGCCGTCGGTACCGGGCAGGGTGCGGCCGCTGTCCTCGGTCGGCACGACGGCCTTCGGGATCTTCAGCCGGAAGGCGTCTCCGTAGACGGCGTTGAACGCGCCGGCGATGTCCGCCGCGTACTCCACGTGCTGCAACTGGTCCTTGCCGACCGGGACGAGGTCCGCCTCCATGATCAGGATGTCCACGGCCATCAGCACGGGGTAGTTGAACAGCCCCATGTTGACCCCGGCGTCCAGATCCTCGACCCCGGCCTCGCGGTTGCGGTCCCGCGCCGCCTTGTACGCGTGGGCGCGGTTCATCAGTCCCTTGGCGCTGAAGCACGAGAGCACCCAGTGGAGTTCGAAGATCTCCGGGACGTCGGACTGGCGGTAGAAGATCGTGCGCTCGGGGTCCAGCCCCGCCGCGAGCCAGGTGGCTGCCACCGAACGGGTCCACCGGCCGAGCAACTCCGGATCGCGTACCGACGTCAGCGCGTGGTAGTCGGCGATGAAGTAGATCGACTCGGCCCCACCGGCCAGCTCCAGGGCCGGCTTGATGGCCCCGATGTAGTTGCCGAGGTGCGGTTCTCCGGTCGGCTTGATGCCCGTGAGCGACACCTTCGGTTCAGCAGTCACCATGCAGAGAGCCTACCGGCGCGAGCACCACGAGGACGGCGATTCGCGACAGCGCCGACCTGCAGTTCGTCTACCAAGATGCCCGGGCGCACCTGCGCCGTAGAGTCATGCGGCTGTTCGAGGATGAAGGAGATCAGATGAGCTGGACCGCTGTCCGGGCAACCACGGGAAGCTGGGCGACAGGGAGGGCGGTGACGCGGCGCCGCAGCCAGGAACTGCTCTCGGTGATGAGGATGGCGCGGGCCCTGGTCCCATTGGTGGGCACCTCGGCCTCCGACCGGGACGCTTTCTCCCCGGTCCGAACCGCGATCGAAAAACGTGTCGCGGTCGGGCACCGTCTCTACTACCAGTGGCTATCCCCCTGGCTCGTCCCTATCGCCCTGCCGCCGCTGCTCGTCGTGATGGGAGGCAACCCGCGCGCCTCAGCCTTGATCGTCGCCTTGGTCTGGACGTTCGGAGCTGCGCTGTGGCTGCCCAGCGTTCGCTACCGGGTTCTCACGGCCCGGATCGCCGTCGCCTTGGCCACCGGCCTGACCACCTTCACCTGGGTCATGGTGTTCAGAGCGCCGAAGCAGTGGGTGTCACCGTGGCTGTTTCCGCAGATCGGCCGCGCCGCGCTCGTGATCGTCATAGTCGTCGAACTTCCCCTGCTGATATGGCGCCTGATCGTTCATCGGCGCAAGGTCAGTCAGGAGTGCCATTCGTACGACGCCCTGGTCGTTCGGATCGTTTGGGTCGCTCACCGGCTCCACAGCGAGCGCAGCATGTGGCGCTCGTCGGCTGCTTGCCGCCGATGGGCCGAGGCTGTGGAGACACTTGCGGTCGACGCCGCTCGCTGTCTCGCCCTCACCGATCGGACCGATGCCGCGGACGGGCAGCTTCGCAAAGAGTTGCGTGTTGAGGCCGACCGCATCGCCGAAGGAATCCGGCTGTTGAAGTCCGACCTGGTGAGGGCGAGGTCCGAAGCAGAGGTGACAGCCGTGGTCGAGTCCCTGGTGCGAGGCATGCTGCTGGTCGCACGCGGTGACCGGGCCGCGCTGCTGGCGACGGCTCCTCCACCTGCCGCCGCTCCCGACCTCGTGTCTCGTGTACGGGCCAGGGTCGTCCCGGCCGCCCTGTGGTTCGCCGCGGCCTGGCTGGTCCCCCTGATTCCTCCCATCGCGCGCCACCCCGCCTTGGCGCAGACCGCGATGTGGTCCCTCATCGTCTCCGGCGCGACGGCTCTGGCAACTGCCAACCCCGAAGTACGCTCGCGGATTCAGGAGGTCGTGGCGAAGGCACTCCCACCGGCGTAGGCGGCGCTCCGGCCGACGAGCGAGTCAGCCGGAGCACCCGCCTCCGGTGTTCTCGTCAGCAGTCTGTCGGCCAGATCGTCCCGGCGAGGAGTCCGTCGAAGGCGAGTGCGCGCATGGCGGTGTCGAAGTCGTCCCACTCGTGTTCGGGTTCGGTGTAGTGCTGGTCGAAGTAGGCGCGGGTGAGGTCGGGTTCCTCCCACTCGTGTGCGCAGCGGCAGCGGACGAAGACCTGGTGGAGGACGTTGAGCAGGAGCCAGTCGCGGCGGGCGTGGCAGTGGGCGCAGGTGATGGGGATGCCGCGGGCGTCGAGCTCGCCGGGGTGGGGGACAGCGCGGACGACGGGGCGATGGCCGGGGGTGGGGGAGTCGGGATCGTAGTCGGTCATGTGGTCCCTTCCGACACGGTGGCGTGATGCAAGGGAGCACAAGACGTGCGGTGGTCGGGAAGTTCCCGACCACCGCCGAAGACATCACATCGACACCTTGACCAAGCTGGCACCTGAGCAAGGGCGTTGGAGGTCAGTCCTCGCCGTGGGCGAGGAGGTCTCCGGGTTCGGGCGCGAGGACGTGGACGAGGCTTTCGTACTCGGCGCGGTCCTCGTCGGTCATGGCGGCGCCGGGGTCGGGGATCAGGGTGCCATAGGGGAGGTGGCCGTAGTACTTGGTGAGCAGGGCGTCGAGGACGCGGGGTGCATCGGCTTCCTGTTCGGTGTCGAAGTCGCGTTCGAGCTTGATCTGTGCGAGGACGGCTTCGGTCTCCCGGTCCGTGCAGGTGCTGACGAGGATCTGTTCGGCCTGGGTGAAGGGGCGGCCGTCGCGGTGGGTCAAGGTCTTGGTGGCGATCAACGAGGGAAGGTCGGCGTCGAGCAGCAGCGCGACGACCTCGGGACGGACGCCGGTGCGGGCCCAGTAGCTCAGGCGCTCGTACTCGGCGCGGTCCTCGTCCGTCATGGCGGCGACGATGTCCTCGCGGGCGGTGCCGCCGGGGAGGCTGCGCGCGTACCGGTGCAGAAGGACACGGGCAGTGCGGGCCGGGTCGCCGCCGAGGCCCTGGGCGAGGCCGATCCTGTACGCGAGGATCAGGGTTTCGAGTTCCTCGTCGGTGGCCTGGTGGGCGAGGGTCTGTTCGGTCTCGGTGAAGGGGCGGCCGTCGTGGTGGGACCAGGTGTCGGTGTCGGGGCGGACGGTGAAGTCGGCGTCGTTGAGCAGGCGGAGGATGTCGAGGGGGCGGTCGGGCTGGGTCAAGGTGGTGAATCTCCTTCGGAGAGGCTCGTGTTAAGGGCGTGATGGGGCGGGGGTGTTCCGGGCTCCTTGGCCGGTTTCAGGGGCGGTGGGCGGGTCGATGCGGTGCGGTCGTCGGCCCTCCCGGTGCAGGGGCGGCCGGTCGTGACGGGTCACCGGGCTTGCTGGGCTGGAGAGTTGGCGGGGCGGGGCGGGCGGCGGTGCTCCTGGACAGCGCCGCTGTGGTGCGGTGGTCTTCGGGCGTGATGGCCGGTGTGGGCGTTGGGAGGTGGGCGTCGCGGCGGATGCGCCAGGTGAGGACGGCGGCGGGTGAGTCGGCGCTGGCGAGTTCCCGGCGGCCAGCGGCGTGGGTGAGCAGGATGGTGGGGTCGTGGCCTGCTGCTTCGGCTTCGACGAGGGTGGCGGCGAGCGCAGCCCAGCCGTCCCGGTCGCCGAGCAGCCGGGCGGCCTGGTCGGCGGGGAGCACCTGCCGGACGGCGGTCTCCTGCTGGTCGCGGACCGGCTCCGGGAGCTGGCGGCCCCGGGTGTCGAGCAGAGCGATCGGTCGTCCGGCGTGCCTGCCGTAGGCGGTGCGCAGGTGGCCTGCCGCGGTGCGGGCGGCGTCGGCCTGGTGCCGGTGGCCCTGGGCGGCGTGCCACTTGGCGATGGCGATCGCGAGCAGGATCAGGCTGGACAGGACCGTGGCGGCCGCCGTGCCTTCCTCTCCTCGGCCGCCGGTGGGGCCGGCGTAGAGGAGTTCGCGGGCGGCGGAGCGCATCGCCCGCAGGTCGGCTCGGGCGGCGCGAGTGCGGCCGATAGCGGTGTATTCGAGGGCGCGGGCGGCCTGGTTGATCTCCTTCCTGGACAGGACGGGACTGGTGAGGGCGAGAGCGTCGAGGGCTTCGATGCCGCCGCTGATCACCGTGGCGACCTGGGCGGTGTCCGGGGCGTCGTCGAGGATGCGGGTGGCGCGGTCGGCGGTGGTGCTGGCCCGGTAGCGGACCGCGGCCGGACGACCCGGGTCGCCCGGGTGGTTGGGTGCGGGCTGGTCGAGGCCGGCGGCGAAGCGCTCGTGGATCTTGGGCAGGGTGAGGTCGGCGGCGAGCTGGCTGCCGGAGAACCACACCGGAGGGCCCGGGTCGCCGGTGGGTAGGGCGAACTTGTAGCCCTTGGCGTCGCCGGAGGGCAGGCGGCGGACCTCGAAGGCGATGCCCTGCGCGGTGAGGCGGGCGAGGAACTCCTCCTCGTCGGCTGCACCGGCAAGGGCCCGGCGAACACCGGTCCGAAGGCGCTCCCGCCCGCTCTCCGCCTGGCCGAGGCGCTCGGCTTTGCGCAGTTCCGGGCTCTTGGCGCGCTTGGGGATACCGGCCCGGTATTCGCGGGTGCGGGTGCCGGACCAGTCCGTGAGCCCGTACTGCTTCTCGATCTCGGTGAGCTCGGCTTCCGTCCGGTACTGGTCGCCCCGCAGACGGGCCTGGGTCAGGTCGGCGCGCACCGTGGTGGCGAGGATGTGGATGTGGTTGTCCCCGTGGTGCACGGCGACCCACCGGCAGCCGTCCGGATCGCCGTCGGGGGCGATGCCGGCGGCGGCCACGACCCGGCGGGCGACCTGGCCCCACTCTTCGTCGCTCAGGTTCCGGTCGGTGGGGTCGGCGCGGACCATGCGGTGGTAGACGTGCTTGGCGACCGGCCTGCCGTAGCGGACGACGTGCAGGTCGAGGGCGTCCCGCAGCTGGGCCAGGGTGGCCTCCCGGTCGCGGCCGGGGTCGGGGGCGAGGCCGTCCCAGGACGCGACGAGGTGCGGGTCGGTGTGCTCGTTGCGCCGGCCCGGACCGTACAGGTACTTGAGCGCCTTCAGCGTGTTCGTGCCGGAGCGGACGGTGCTGATCACCGGCGGACGGCCTTCGCCACCCGCATCGCCACAACGTCGACCTCGGCCACTGCTCGGCGCGCCTCGACCACCAGCGTTGTGGCCGCGGCAAGGGTGGCCTGCGCCGGGCCGTGCTCGATGCCGAGCTGGGCGTTGAGCTGGAAGGCGATCTGGTTGGCGTTCACGCCCACCCGGGCGACCTGGAACCGCACCGCATCCAGTGCCCGCACGGCCTCGTCCAACTGCTCGTCCCGGGACACCGTGCCGGCGCCGCCGACGGTCAGCGCCTGGCGCTCCAGGTAGTCGGCCACGTTCAGGCCGGTCTCCCGCGCGAGCCGCTTGATCTGCGCTGCGCGCTCCGCGGTGCAGCGGAAGCCGAGCTTCTTCGTCTTCGGGTTCTCGTTGTCACGGCGGCGGCGCTTGGGACCGCGGACGCTCGCGCGCTCAGCACGATCGGCAGAGCGTGCGGGCACGGTCAGCTCGACGGCGGGCGTCTCCTCCTGCTTCGCCGCGCCCTCGCGGTGAAGCCCCGGTGCTGCCGCCCCCGGCAGCACCGGCCCGTCCACGCCCCCCTGGGCGGGGACGCCCGCGTGCGTGGCCCCGTAGGGGCCCCGCACGCACTCGCTTGCTCCGCTGTTGACCTGGAGGTGGTCAACTTCGTTGCGGTTCAGGGAGCTTACAGGGTTGCCGGGCTGGTCGTTGAGGGTCTGGCGGGTGGTGTTCACGGGTGTGCTCCCTGGTGGTGGTGGCGGTGCGGGCGGGAGGTTTCCGGGCAGGTGCCGGTTCGGCCGCACCGGACTTCGCAGGCATGGGCGGCGCGTCGGGCAGAACGAGCCGGGCGTGGACCGGTGCGCGGGAGGGCGGTCCACGGCGCGGGCGAGTTCTGCCGGGTGCGGTAGCGGGGTGGTGGACTTCTGCCGACTGCGCGTGCGAGTCGGCAGAAGCCGGTGTCCGGCCGACCGCATCGGTCGGCCGAACAGGCGGGCGGGCGGTCAGCCCGTTCCGGGGGCCTTGCGGCCGTGCTCGGCGTTCCAGACGAGGCGGAGCCTCTTCATCAGCTCCGTGAAGCGGGTACTGCCGAGCGGCAGGTCGGCTTCCCGGATGGCCTGTTCGACGATCGCGCGGGTGAGTCGGCCATGGGCGATGGCAGCCTTGAGGCCGATCTCCACCAGTTGCTCCATGGATGCCCCCGGCGGGCGGCCGATCGGCTTGCCCTGTGCGGTGGTGGCAGGCTTCCCGACGCGGGGTTCGTCGGACGGCTCGGCGGGTTGGGCCTGCTCGTCGGCTGTGGCGTCCCGAGTGTCGTTCGGCTGGTCGTCGGGTTCTGCCGACTGGGGACCGGGGAGTGCGCCGCTCCACTCGTCGGGCAGAAGGCCGGCCGCAGACAGCAGCGTCAGCAGGGCGTTGTCGTCGCTGCGGTCCTCCGCCTGCTTCGGCCAGGACTCCACTTCGTGGTCGGCGGCCACCGCATCGGTAGAGGTCGTGGCGTTCGGCGGGTCGTTCTGCTCACCGTGGCGGGCGATGAGGATGTAGAGGTGGACGGCGCCGGCGAGGGCGAGCGGGGCGAGGGTGGACAGGACGCCGACGACGGTGTTGCTGAGCCTGAGCCCGCTTTCGGCGGCGGGCATCTGGTTGAGGCGGACGGCGTGTAGGGCGTTGGCCCAGATGCTGGTGGCGGTGGCCCCGGCGAAGAGGGTCCAGGCGTAGGCGCGGGCGGGCCAGCGGGCGTCCCGCAGGACGAGCAGCGCCCGGACGCCGTACGCGATGAACCCGTCGATGATGACCGGGAAGAGGTAGGTGAGCGGGCCGCGGATGTGGGTCGCGGCGGCCATCTGTCGCAGGGCGTCGTAGGACAGGACGAAGCCGAGGACGCCGAGCAGGGCGACGGCGAGGCGGTCGAAGACCGTGGCCCGGACGGACGGCGTGGGGGTAGGGGGGATCGCAACGGTGGTCACGTGTGGTGCTCCAGGGGTGGCCTCGCCGAGCGCGGGCGCGGCGATGCGGCGAGGCGACGGTGGGGTGAGCGTGTGGGAGGGGAGCGCCCCGGCTGGACCCGCGCCGGTGATGGTGTGCGGGCACGGGCGTCAGGGACGTCGGCCGGTCAGGTGGCGCTTCTCCGGCGGCGGTCGGTGCCGGTGAGGATGGCGCGCTCGCACATCTCCGCGAGGCGGGAGGCGGTCCGGTCGCCGAGGGCGGCCTTGATCTCGCCGAGCGGCAGGTTGGTGGTGAAGAGCGTCGGGAGCATGTACTCGTAGCGGTGGTTGACCAGCCGCAGGGTCAGCTCCTCGGTCCACTCGGACGCCTTCGCGGCGCCGATGTCGTCGAGGAACAGCAGCGGGCTGGCCATCAGCTCGCGCATCTCCCGCTCGGTGTCGACGCCCTGGCGGGGACGCTGGGAGGCGTACAGCTCGGTGGCGGTGATCTTCGCCCACCGCAGACGCACACCGGCCGCGAGCAGGCTGCGGATCGCTCCGTACGCCTGGTGGGTCTTGCCCGAGCCGGTGGGTCCGGCGATCAGGAGCGACGGGCCCTGGGCGATGCCCGGGGTGCCGCCGGGGCCGGGTCGGCAGGCCAGGGTGACCTGCTGGACCCAGGTGGCGACCTCAAGGTGGTCGGCTTCGGCGAGGCGGTAGCGCGGCGGGATGCGGCGGTCGGCGAGCTCCAGCGCGGTGGAGGGCTGGTCGGTGTCGGGCAGCGGCCGGTCGGGGTCGATGCCCTTGGCGGCCAGCATCCGCTCCAGGCGCAGGACGGCACCGGAGGCTGGCTGCGGCTCGCAGCGCTCGTCCGTGCGGCGGGGGTTGGGCAGGCTGGTCACAGGTCCCCCTCGTAGTAGGCGCGGGTGTCGGCCGGGTTGGCGAAGGGCTGGTAGGGCGCGCGGGCGGCGCTGTGCCCGGCACGGATGGCCCCGGCGGGCTGGGCGTTGATCGCCTCGTGGACCATGCTCGGCAGCACGCTCGGGCTCATCGGCTT
Organism: Kitasatospora sp. NPDC004272; assembly: GCF_053603035.1. Taxonomy (NCBI): domain Bacteria; kingdom Bacillati; phylum Actinomycetota; class Actinomycetes; order Kitasatosporales; family Streptomycetaceae; genus Kitasatospora; species Kitasatospora sp. NPDC004272. The sequence continues at coordinate 37,291 of NZ_JBSGET010000058.1, forward strand.
CGCCGAGTACAGCCGCAGCCCGGCGCGGATGTCGTCGGCGCTGGTGCCGCCGTCGAGCAGGCCCTTGATGACCTTGCCGAGGTGGCCCCGCACGCTGGCCGGTACCGGCTTCGGGCAGGTGGCGACGTACTCGGCCACCAGGTCGCCCGCGTTCACCGACGGCTTGCCAGTGGGCGCGGCGACCAGGACCACACCGTCCCGGTCGGGTGCTGGCGACGAGGGTGTCGGGGTGGGCGCGGCATCGCCGCCCCCTTCAGGGACAGATCCATGGTCCAAGGTCCATGGTCCAGGCACGACGTTCTCCGGAGCCCTCCGGAGAGACTCCGGAGAAGCCGTCTGACCTTCACTTTCGCTCGGACCTGCCGCAGCTGGCACCGGCAGGGCGACTGCGGGGGCGGACTCGGCGTCGGCCGTGAAGGGCCGCTGGGCGGGGACGGCCTCCGCGAGGGGCGCGAGCGGTTCCGGAAGGCTCCGGAAGTTTTCCGGAGCCGGGCGCGCGCAGCCCTGGCCCTTGGCCTTGCACTTGCCGCACCAGCCCGCGGGCTCGTGGACGGGGCAGGCGGGCAGGCGCGAAGGGGTGGGGTGGGAGATCTTCTGGTGCTCGTGCCACTTGGTGACGTGCAGGTACTGGCGGCCGTCGCAGCCGGTGTAACGGCAGATCAGGCCGGTCTCGGCGAGCTGGCACAGCTCGTCCTCGGTGTCGAGCGCGGTGTGCTCGGGCCGCAGCGGCCAGAGCGCGCCGTTGAGGACGGCCGCGTTGTCGCGCTGGCGTCCCTCGTCGTCGGCCTGGGTGAGCAGGCAGACGAAGGTGCGCTCGGCGGTCAGGGAGACCGAGGCGAGGTCCTCGGAGACGGGGTACTCGGGCTTGATGGTGCGGATGCGCGCCATGGCCTACCGCCCCGCCTTCGGGGCGAACGGGCGCGAGACAGGTGCGCCGCACAGGGGCGACGCCGTACGCTGGAGCACGCTGGTCCTTCCTCGGTGCGCATGGGCTGCAACCCTGCACCGTGGTCGATCGTCATGGATGGGCGGTTTTGGGACCTTTCAGGCCCTCGGTGTTGGTAGCACCGGGGGCCTTCGGCCTTTTCAGGGCGAGGCGCAGGTCGTTGTCCGCGATGCGGTTCGACTTGACATGCGTTTCGCTATGCATGACTATGGCACCCCGGCGGCCGTTATGCAAGTCGCCTCGGAAATAGATGCGAGGTGAATCGAATGCCCGGGCAGGACAAGGCCGCGGAGGCCCCCTCCGGCGCACTGGTGCGGGAGGAGCCGGAAGGCGGTTCGACCGGTGAAGCCGCTGTCGCCGGCCTGAGCGAGGAGAACGCTGCCGAACGGGTCCGGCTGGAGCGTGAGCTCCGCGGATGGAGCACCGGCGAGCTGGCCAAGCGCATGACCGAGGCCGGCTACCCGATCAACCAGTCCTCGGTCTGGCGCATCGAGAGCGGCGAACCCCGGCGGCGGATCAACCTCGACGAGGCGATCGGCTTCGCCAAGGTCTTCGACCTGACTCTGGAGGACTTCCTCGGCCCCTCGACCTCGCCCGAGGAGAAGATCATGCAGCAGCTCGCCGACCACGTGATCTTCGGGTACCGGACGACCGCGCAGGGCGCCGAGTTCACGACCAAGGCCCTGGCCGCCGCCGAGAAGTACTGCCAGGACTTCCCCCACAACCGCAAGCGGCTGCGCGGGAAGATCGCGATCGGCCTCTCCTTCGAGTACCGCAGATACGCCCCGACCCCACTGGTCCAGGAGTTCCTCAAGGGCGGCAAGATGCCGACCGAGCCGGTCCATACCGACGAGTGACCGGACGGGGTCTCTGTGCTGGCTGTTGCAGACTGCCCACGAGGCTCCGGCCAAGATCTTTTTAGGTAAACGGCCGGACCGTTCCTACTGTGCTCACCGAGCTCGCCGGCCATTTGGCGCGGCCGGAATCCAGAGCTAACGTCACACCCCACGCGGCCACCAACCGCGCAACGCCCATCCATGACGATCGACCACGGTGCAGGGTTGCAGCCCACCAGCCACCGAGGAAGGAACCGCGTGCTGTCCACGCTCCGCCATACCGCCGACCAGGCTGCCGCCGACCTGGCCCAAGTCGAGGCGGTTCCTGGCCGCCTTGCCGCCGCTGCCGCCGTGCCCGCTGCCGTCGCGGCCCATAGACCGATCTGACGGTCCATCAACGCTGTCGCCGGTGACCACTTCCCGGTGTCGCCTTCGGGCCGACAGCTTCTTCCCAGTCACCTGCCGCCCCGCATCGGGCCGGCTGGGACTTCTCCCCCTGCTCCCGGCAGAAGCGTCCAGTCGCCAAACCTTCGCCCCTGCCGGGCCAGATCCCTCAGCACCTGGGCGCTCGCGCGCCCGTCAACAGAAGGGTCCTGTCCCCAGCATGGCACTCCCGATCCCTGCCTCGCCGAAGGTCCCGGCGAAGAAGCCGCCGCTCACCTCCGCCGAAGCCGCTGGCGCCCTCGGCGGTTCGGTCCTCGTCTCGATCCCCGTCGCCGCTCCGGCGGATGTGGCTGGCTCCTTGGCCCCGCACGAGCAACTCCTGCTGACCATCCCGGACGTCATGGCCCAGCTCCAGCTCGGTCGCTCCACCGTCTACGACCTCATCCGCACCCGCCGCCTGCCCTCGGTCACCATCGGCCGCTCCCGCCGCGTCCCGGCCGCCGCCGTCCGTACGTTCGTCGCCGAGCTTGCGGAGGTGGCGGCCTGATGGCCAAGCGCAACCCCAACGGCGCGGGCAGCATCACCCTGCGCAAGGACGGCCGCTACCACGGCCGTGCCTACGTGATCACCACCTCTGGCCTCCGCAAGCGGGTCTCCATCTACGGCAAGACCTGGGACGAGGTCCACAACGCTCTCGTCGAACTGCAGGCTGACGCCATCAACGGCATCCCGCTGCCCGACACCGACTCCAACGTCGGCCAGTACCTCAACTACTGGCTCGCCGAGGAGGTCTTGCCCAACCGCCGGCCCAAGACCTACCAGGGCTACGAGAGCGTGGTCCGCGTCCACCTCATACCCGGCCTCGGCACCAAGCGGCTGCGCGACCTGCGCGCCCAGGAGGTCCGCGTCTGGCTGAACCGGGTGCGCGCCGAGTGCCAGTGCTGCAAGGGCGGCTGGGACGCGCAGCGGCCCAAGCCGATCTGCTGTGCTGCAGGCGAGTGCTGCAAGCGGCTGCTGTCCGCGCGGATGATCCAGTCCGTGCACGCCGTGCTCCGCAACGCGCTGGAGCACGCCGTCCGAGAGGAGCTGATCCACAAGAACGTGGCCAAGCTCGTGAAGGTCCCCGCACCCGACTACCGGATCGGCAAGGGCCTGACCACCGCTCAGGCCAAGCTCGTGCTCAAGGAGCTGAGCGGCCACCGCCTGCACACCCTGTACGTGCTCGCGCTGATGCTCGGCCTGCGCCGGGGCGAACTGCTCGGCCTTCGCTGGAGCTCCGTCGACCTGGAGCGCGGGACCCTCACCGTGAGCACCAACCTCCAGCGGGTCGACGGTGAGCTGCGGCTCGTCTTGCCCAAGACGCTGTCCTCCGAGCGCACCCTGCCGCTGCCCGCGCCGGTCCTCGCCGCCCTGGTCGACCACCGGGAGCGTCAGGCCGTCGAGCGCGCCGCCGCCGGCATGGACTGGCAGGAGAACGACCTCGTTTTCCCCTCCCGGATCGGCACCCCGTACGAGCCGGACAACCTGCGCCGCAGCTGGCACGCGGTCCGCGGACGCCTCGGCCTGGACGACCTCCGCTTCCACGACCTCCGCCACACCTGCATCACCCTGCTGCTCGACCTCGGCGTCCCCCCGCACATCGTCCGGGAGATCGCTGGCCACAGCGACGTCGGGGTGACCATGAAGGTCTACGCGCACGCCTCCCTCGCCGAGCGCCTCAAGGCCCTGAGCCGTCTCGGGGAGGCGCTTTCCTGAGTCTGTTCGACTGATGATCGTTCAGCGCTGGCCTGGTCGGCCGAGCGACGAGCGGCAACACGTTGGGTCCGGCTCCGCTGTGCGTGGGCCGGACCCAACGGTCGCAGTTCTAGAGGAACTGGTTTTTGGCCAGCTGGCTGGATGCGGCCTTGGGGTGGGCTGGGCAGGGCACGTGGGTGACTGTGGGACTCCGCAAGCCTTTGAACCGAAAAGGACGAAATCCTGACGTGCTCTGATGGCATGGGGGAGACTGGCGGGCACCTCCGGCACGCGACTTTGAGAGAGCCCTTGTGACCAGCGAGAACCAGCCCATGGCATCACCGGCAGACCTGGCTCGCCTGAAGCAGCATTTCGGCGACGCGACGCCGCCGCCTGGGGCGCGATCGCCCCGGCCGTCGGGACTCTCGGGCAACGCGCTCTTCGACTACGCGCATATGGGATATGTGCGATCGAGCGTGAATCTCCGTGAGGGCACCGGTGATCCAGACCTCTTCGACCGCTTGGCCAGCGATTTCGCCGAACCAGAGAGCTGGGACGGTCGAGAGGAGGAGGCACCAGGCGGCAACCGCATCCTGCGTAACTACATCCGGTGGACCTTCGAACGGGCGCACCAGCAGGGAAAGATCTCGACGAGCGGCGACGGCTCCTACTCGGCCTTCAACACGGGACTGGCAACTCGTCGGCAGGAGACGATCTACGGGCTCTTCCGTCGCAACGACCGACCCGGCAGTCAGCCGTGGGTCTTCGTCGACTGGCGAGTGGAGAGCAAGCGTGACTTCATGGAGCACTTCCCTCCCTCCCTGCGCCCCGAGTTCGTGACCTACACCGACAATCCAGCGGACTACATCTACGACTGGCGCCGGGAACTCGTCGTGAGCGTGGACCACATCCTCGACGACCAGGGAAACCTTGCCCGGTTTCCTGCAGCGCTCCAAGGGAGCCCTCACCTTGCGAGTATGGCGCTGAAGGGTGCCGTCGCCGGAGCAGAGGATCGAGTCCGCCGGAACTACAAGGCGGCGGTCCCCACGTGGTACCCGGCTCAGGACATGGTCCAGCTCCTACTCCCGCTGTCTCTCCTCGACGCCAGCGTGGTGGACCTTGCCCTGGTGGTTTCCCGGCAAGGCGAGTTCTACCGTGGGCACACCGTTCTCACTACCGCGATGGCGTACAGCAACGCCCGACTTCTTGCCCGCCCCGACAGCGACTGGCTGCAACCTGCTGCTGACGACGAAGCCTTGTAGGCATCGTGGCTCGTACCTCCGGCACGCGACAATGGGCAGACGGTCCTAGCCGGCAGGGTCGTCCGCGCTCAACCTGGACCGCTCCGGCCAGCGACCTCCTCGCCATGGGTCGAGACTCGACCAAGCGAGGAGGCGACCGTCGGCGCGCGTCATGCTCCGGCAAATGTGCTACTGAACTTGATTGGGTGATGTCGGAGCTGTTCGCCTGACAGTGGTGGGTGGGCTCCGGTAGCTCTAGGTTCGTGAGGTACGCGCAGGGCGGCGGGCTGACCGACGCCGAGAGGGCCGCGCGGGAGCGGATCCGGTTGCAGGCCGTGGAACGCTTCGAGGGCGGGCAGAAGAACCGGGAGATCGCTGTCGCGCTGCGGGTGAGCGAGCGGTCGGTGGAGCGGTGGCGCCGGGCCTGGCGCGAGCATGGAGAGGTGGGCATCCAGTCGAAGGGATCGCCGGGTCGCCCGAGGCTCGGTCCGGACCAGATTGCCAGGCTGGAAAGGGAGTTGGAGCGTGGCCCGCTCGCCCACGGCTGGGCGGATCAGCGGTGGACGCTCGCGCGAATCAAGACGCTGATCGGTCGGCTGTTCCACGTTTCCTACACGGTCGAGGGCACGTGGCAGTTGCTCAAGCGGCACGGCTGGTCGTGGCAACAGCCGGCCCGCCGGGCGATCGAGCGCGACGACGCGGCGGTCGAGGTATGGAAGAAGGAGACTTGGCCGCGGGTAAGAGCGCCGCGGCGGCCCTCGGAGCCTGGATCGTCTTCGAGGACGAAGCAGGGCAGTCGATGACGCCGCCGCGCGCCAGGACCTGGGGCCGGATCGGCCGGACCCCCGTCGTTCGAGTGCGGGGGCGGGGATCCGGTCGGGTCTCGATGGCGGGCATGACCTGTTACAAACCCGGCGAACGGTCCCGGCTGATCTACCGCATCCGCGAGTATCGGGGCCGCAAGGGCGAGCCGAAGGGCTTCGGCTGGCGCGACTTCCGGGACCTGATCGTCCGCGCCCGGATCCAGCTCGGCGGCCCGATCGTGCTGGTCTGGGACAACGTCCGCCTCCACCTGACCAAGCCGCTGCGGGAGTTCATCACTGCGAACGCCGACTGGCTCACCGTCTTCCAGCTGCCCACCTACGCGCCGGACCTCAACCCGCAGGAGGGCATCTGGTCGCTGGTCAAACGCGACATCGGCAACCTCGCCGCAGCCGACCTCGGCCAGATCACCCGAGCCGTGAAGCACCGACTCAAACAGATCCAGCACCACCCCGACCTCGTCGACGGCTGCCTCACCGGCACTGGCCTGATCATGGACGGCTGACCGACATCACCCAATCAAGTTCAGTAGCAGTCACATTTTCGTCGTTCGGGGCGGTTGTGGCTGCTTCGGATTGGGGCGATTCGGAGCCGTTGGCGTCAGCGTTGGCGTCAACAGGTACGAAAATGCCCCCGAAGCGAGCTGCTTCGAGGGCATCGTGCCTGGTCAGGCAATGTGGCCAGGGCCGGGGTCGAACCGGCGACCTTCCGCTTTTCAGGCGGACGCTCGTACCAACTGAGCTACCTGGCCGTACTGCACCGTCTCTTGCGAGACGAGCGATCCCGACGGGACTTGAACCCGCGACCTCCACCTTGACAGGGTGGCGAGCTAACCAACTGCTCCACGGGACCTCATGCGGATCGCTCCGCACAGGACCTTACTACGGTACTGCGTACCCCCAACGGGATTCGAACCCGTGCTACCGCCTTGAAAGGGCGGCGTCCTGGGCCACTAGACGATGAGGGCTTGCGGCCCTTCCGGCCGGATCATCCGGCGTTCGGGGACGTCGAGAAGCATATGGGATGCCGGGCGGGAACGCCAAAACGGTTTCCGGTGGTCGGCGCGGCGGGGCCGGTGGCGGGGGCGGGGGTCAGGACCAGCCGAGTTCGTGGAGCTCGTCGTCGTCGAAGCCGAAGTGGTGGGCGACCTCGTGGATGACGGTGGTGCGGACCTCCTCGACGGCCTCCTCGCGGGTCTCGCAGTAGCGGAGGGTCGGGCCCATGTAGACCATGATCCGGTCGGGGAGGACGCCGGCGTACCACTCGCCGCGCTCGGTGAGCGGGATGCCCTCGTAGAGGCCGAGCAGGTCGGGGGTGGCGGGGTCGGGCTCGTCCTCGACGAACACCGCGACGTTGTCCATCATCGCGGCCAGCCGCGGCGGAATCCGGTCCAGCGCGTCGGACACCAGCGCCTCGAACTCGTCCCTGGTCATCTCCACGCGCCCCATTGTCGGAGTTCCGCTGACGGGGCGCCAGGCCATCCGGGCGGTGGCGGGTGCTTGACTTGGCGGCATGGCGACGAGGGAACCGGTGCTGCGCGGGCAGGGGCGGGTGGTGGCGGTGGTCTCCGCGGGCGGGGTGCTCGGGGCGAGCGCCCGGTACGGGGCGGGGCTGCTGTGGCCGACCGCGAGGGACGCCTTCCCGTGGACCACGCTGCTCGTCAACCTGGTCGGCTGCGCGCTCATCGGGGTGGTGCTGGTGGTGCTGACCGAGGGCCGGCGCACGCCGCACCCGCTGCTGCGGCCGTTCCTGGCCACCGGGATCCTCGGCGGCTTCACCACCTTCTCGACGTACGCGGTGGACGCCCAGCAGTTGTTCGACCACGCGCTGCCCGGCAGGGCGCTGCTCTACCTGGCCGGGACGCTGCTGGCCGCGCTGGTCGCCGTGTGGGCGGCCGCGAGCGCGACCCGGGCGGTGCTGCTGGGCCGGAGCGAACGGGCCGGGGGCGTGGCGGAGGGCACGGACGCGGCCGGGCGGGAGGCGGCGGAGTGAACTGGCTGCTGGTGGTGGTGGGCGCCGCGGTCGGCGCGCCGCTGCGCTACCTGACCGACCGGACGGTGCACTCCCGGGTCGGCTTCGGCTTCCCGTGGGGCACGCTGACCGTCAACGTCTCCGGCTGCGCGCTGCTCGGCCTGCTCACCGCGGTCGCCCCGCCGGACGTCCGGCTGCTGCTCGGGACCGGCCTGTGCGGGGCGCTCAGCACGTACTCGACCTTCTCGTTCGAGACGCTGAAGCTGGCCCAGAACGGCTCGCGCGGCGCGGCGCTGGGCAACGTGGCGCTGTCGCTGGGGGCGGGCCTGGCGGCGGTGTACGCGGGGGCGGGCGTCGGGCACGCGATCTGGGGGTGAGCGGGGCGCTACCCGTGTCCCGGTGGGCGGCCGCGCGTTGGGCACCGGAAATGGTGGCGGCCCGGGTCGGGCCGTGCGGGAGGTGGCTCGATGGTGGCGGGTTCGGCGGGCTGGTCGACGGGTCGGTCGACGCGGCGGCGGACGGCGGCGGGTTCGGTGGCGGCGGCGCTGGCCCTGCTCGGACTGAGCGGGTGCATGTCGGTGGGCGCGGACGCCCCCGGTGGGACGGTCCGGGTGAAGCCGTCCGGGACGGGCGCCGCCGCGGCCAGCGCCAAGCCGGGCGGCGCGCCGGCGG